>CAMBOY010000069.1 GCA_945869245.1 Hydrogenophaga intermedia | reverse complement strand
CTCGATGGTGAGTCCAAGCCGGGTGTTGAGGTGCTGTCGTTGACCAGTTCGGAAGGCATCAAACTGGTGTACGACAAATCCAAGACTGCGCACCCCATGACCAAGAATGGCGTTCTGGTGGGGGTTTATGACGAAGCGTCGAAGAAGCTGACTTACATCGACAACAGCTTTGAGCAGTTCTAAGGTTTGCTGTGATGATGTGAAGGCCCGCAAGCGTTTGCGGGCCTTTTTTCTGGACACTCAATATGACAACGATGCGATGGGGTCGCTTGTGGCCGCTGGCTGGCGTGCTGTGGGCCGGTGCAACGGCTGTTCGAGCGGACGATGGGCCGGCTGTGAAGACCCGGCCCGATGGCTGGAAAATGTCTCTGACACTGCGCGACCAGACTTTGGCCCAAGGCATACCGGTATCCGCACTTGATACGGCCGATTGGTTTCGCCACGTGAACCCCAACGCAGCGGTTTTGCGGGCCACTGTTCATCAAGAGGTCTTGGCAGAGGCAACGCATGCGTCTGGCTGGCGTTTGGGGGCGATTGCTAGAGGGCACGCTGATGTGACGGTGTCGGCCGACGCCGCCCGTTTGGCACGTGTACTCGATTCCGAAGGGTTTCCCGCGCAAGATACAAACTATCAATTGCAAGCCCAGGGTGAAGGTTGGCGCGGCAGGGGGGTGAAGCTGGGCAGCCCCTGGTGGACGGTTGCCAACACCTCATGGCAGTGGCGAGCCGATGTGGTGGGGTTGGAACTCACCGACTGGCGGCAAGCCAGCTTAACGGGAGAAGCCCAAGGGCTCTCTGGTGCTCAAAGCGTCGACTTCAATGTGCAGGGCACGCGAGCAGGGCGTGGTGTGAGAGGCCCGTTTCTTGGCCATGGTGACAAAGTGGGATACGCATGGAGTCTGTCGCTGGATGCGCGAGCGCAGCTGGCCCCAGACTGGCACTTGCAACTGCGTGCCAGTGAGCTGGTGTCTCGGTTGCACTGGAAGCGATCTCCAGCAGAGTCGTTGGCGATCAACACAGCGGTTGAGCAACTGCGACCGGATGGGGCCATCGACTACGCGCCTGCCGTACAAGGCAGACAGTTTTTGACCAATCGGTCGGGGCGAATGCACGCCCGCTGGCAAGGTGTGCTCACCTGGCAAGCGACATCGAAGTACGCAGCTTCGATGGCCTGGCAGCGCATGGCTGGCATGTCGCAAACCTGGCTGGGCGTGAGTCGCGGTGCCGCTGATTCATCAGAGATATCGTGGACATTGGCAGCTGATCTGCAGCGCCGTGGCGTCAAGGGGCGTTTGGAGTGGGGACCTGCTTTCCTCGAAGTGGCCACAGATACCAGAGGAGCCCAAGCGGAACTGCGCCAGTTGCACTTGGGTGTTGCATACGTTCGCTGATACTGTGCACACGCTGAGGCGCATGGAGTGCTCCATCTGGTGCACGCCACGCACCAGAGTGGTGTGTAGCGCACACGCATCATTGGCTCTGGGCGGGTTTGCGGTGTGGTCCGATAATTGCTGAGCAAGCTGCGGTTTTCTTTTAACCACTTGGAGCATTCATGAAACAACAACTCACATCCATTGCACTGGCCTCCGCACTCGGTCTGGCCGCCATGTCGTCGGCGCAGGCCGAAGGCCTGTCCTTCAATATCGGCGCGGTCTCGCTGTACAAGTCCAACGGCATCGATCAGGACAGCCGGGAGACCAAAGCGTTCCGCCCCGCGATTCAAGGCGGCGTGGATTACGACTTTGGCAACGGTTTTTATGTTGGCAACTGGAACTCCACAGGTAAATTCAACGCCACCGACGACGACGACAATGTGATTGGTACCGCCAACATCGAGATCGATCTGTACGCCGGCTTCAGCAAAGAACTGTCGAACGGCTTGAGCTACGACTTTGGCGTGGCCCGCTACATCTACCCGGGCGCCGCCGGCTTTGGCAATGCCAACGAGTGGTACGCCAGCTTCACTTACAGCATCGTCACTGCCAAGATCACCCGTGGTTTTGGTAACGGCAACAAAGACCAGCGCCTGAGCTTGGCCATTGAGCAGCCTTTGTCCGACAAGCTCACGATCAAGGCAGTGGTGGGCAAGCGCAACAGTAATCACTCCAGCGGCACCGGTGCCGCCGACTTCGGCGTAGGGCTTGCTTACGACATGGGCGACGACTTGAGCCTGTCGGCCATGGTGTCGGGCGCGCAAAAGAGCAAACTCAATGCTGACAGTCAAGACGCTGGCAAAACCCGCCTGATCGTGGGTTTCAGCAAGTCGTTCTGATTCATCGCCTGGTGACGCGAAAAAACCCGCTGGGCGACCAGCGGGTTTTTTGTTGGTCTGGTCCTGCCTCAGGGTTTTTGGGCGACTGCTGGGGCTGGTTTGGGCGCTGCTTTTTTCTCGGCCGCTGGGGTGGCGGCGCCCTTGAACGCCGTGCCGTTGACGGTCAAGCCGGCTTCGGACAGTTTGGCGGCGCGTTTGTCGCCAATGCCTTTGACGCGGCTGGTGAAGTCGGCCCAGTCTTTGAATTTGGCGCTGTTGCGCGCCTCCATGATTTGGGCCGAGGTGCCTGGCCCGATGCCCTTGATGCTGTCGAGGTCGGCCACCGAGGCGGTGTTGACGTCGACGGCGGCGTGGGCGATCAAGGCAAAGCTGGTGGCCGCAATGGCCAAGAGTTTCTTAAGCATGGTTTCCTCTCCTGAAGTGCCGCTCCGAGCGTGTGCTGTGGCGGCGGGTGTGACAGCAAAGGCCTGGCGTTGACCAGGCCTTGTGGTGGCATTGGCCCGTGTGGTCCAATGACGCGCCGATTGTGGGGGCGTCCCCGCGACTCTGTATTCACTCATTTGGGGGATAGATGGTGAGACTCTGTGCGTTTGTGCACGGTACGAAAACGCCCGTGTCGTGGGCGCTGACCGGCTTGGTGTGTGCGGTGTTGCTGGGTTGCGGCAGTTTGACCGCCGCGCCCGAGGGCGCGGACGAAGCGAAGGCGCCGCCGCCGGCTTTGTCGGCCCCGGCCCAGGCCCGCGCCGCAGCCTTGTTCAAAACACCCGTGGAGCCCACCTGGGCGCTGTACCGCTGGCCGGGCAAGCGCATGGCCGCTTTTGTGCCCGATCGGGTGATGGGGCGAGACGCTTTGCGGGTGGATGCCAACAGCACGGTGAGTGTGCTGCGCCAACGGTTTGAGCCGGCGTTGCAGCGTCCTGGCCAGTTGCGTTTCGCCTGGAAGGCGCAGGCCTTGCCGCCGGGCGCCAATTTGCGCGATGGCGCGTTGGAAGATTCCGCCGTGCGGGTGGTGTTGGCGTTTGACGGCGACCGCTCTTTGCTCAGTGAGCGGGCCCTGCGCTTATCGGATTTGTCGCAAGCCCTGACCGGTGAGCCCCTGCCTTACGCCACGCTGGTGTATGTGTGGAGTGAGACCGAGCCGGTAGGCACCGTGATTCACAACCCGCGCACCGACCGCATTCGCAAATTGGTGGTGTCGTCGGGTACCGAGGCGCTGGGCCGCTGGAAAGACCACGAGCGCGATGTGCAGGCCGACTTTGCGCGCGCATTTGGCGAGGCGCCGGGCGCGGTGCTCAGCGTCGCGGTGATGTCGGACACCGACAACACCCGCTCGCGCACCCGGGCCTGGTTTGGTGGTCTGGAGCTGACGCAGGCGCCGCCGTTGACACCTTGACGACACGGCAACCCCACCGGCGCCCGGGCTTACGGGTTAGCCCGGTGTGTGACTGGGCACGGCTGTTGCATAGTGCGGGCTTCTGCATTTCTTTGAGGTGTCAAGCAATGAAACTCCGTCTCGCTGTTTTGTCCGCCGCGCTCATGTTGGGCGCTGGCGCTTTGCATGCCAAAACCTTCAAGTGGACCAGCGCCAGCGATATTCCAACGCTGGACATCCATTCCCAAAACAACGCGTTGGGCAACGGCGTGCACGCGGCGGTCTACGAATCGCTGGTGTACTACAACAGCCGCACCTTCAAGGTGGAGCCGCAGCTGGCCACGGCGTGGCGCGAGGTGTCGCCCACCCAGATGCGGTTCACGCTGCGCCCAGGCGTGAAGTTCAGCGACGGCTCGACGCTCACCGCCGACGACGTGGTGTTTTCGCTGATGCGCGCCAAGGCCCGCACGTCCAACTACGCGGTCTACACCCAGGGCATTGACCGCGCGGTCAAGGTCAACGACAACACGGTCGACGTGATCCTGTCCGGCCCCAATCCGGTGTTGCTCAACCAGCTGACCGAGCTGCGCATCATGAGCAAAGCCTGGGCGGAAAAGAACCGCTCAACCGAGCCCAAGGACATCCGCACCCAAGAAGAGAGCTTTGCGCACCGCAATGCGATGGGCACAGGCCCTTATATGGTGCAAGGCTGGCAGCCCGATGTGCGCCTGACGCTGGTGCGCAACCCCAACTGGTGGGGCTGGAAAGATGCCCAGACCAATGTGACCGAGATTGTGTACAGCCCGATCAGGTCAGAGGCCACCCGCGTGGCGGCGCTGTTGTCCGGCGAGGTGGATCTGGTGCTTGACCCCAGCCCCCAAGATCTGGCCCGTCTGCGCAACAACGCCAACCTGAAGGTGATGGACGGCGTGGAGAACCGCACCATCTTTTTGGGCATGGACCAACACCGCGACGAATTGCCGGGCTCCAACGTCAAGGGCAAGAACCCGCTCAAGGACTTGAAGGTCCGCCGCGCGCTCTACCAGGCCATCGACATCGACACCATTCAGCGTGTGACCATGCGTGGCTTGAGCCAGCCCACCGGTGCGCTGGTGGCGCCGCAGGTGGCGGGTTGGACCGAAGGCGTGCACAAGCGCTTCCCGTTTGATGTGGCCGCTGCCCAGAAGCTGCTGGCCGAAGCCGGCTACCCACAAGGCTTTGAGGTGGACTTTGCCTGCCCCAACAACCGCTACATCAACGACGAGGAAATCTGCCAGGCGGTCACCGCCATGTGGGCCAAGATTGGGGTGCGCGCCAAGCTGCGCACCCTGCCGCTGGTGACCTACTTCCCCATGATTCAGCGCTATGAAGCCAGCATCTACATGCTGGGCTGGGGTGTGCCGACCTTTGACGCGCTCTACAGCCTGCAGAGCCTGACGCGCACCGTGGGCACTGGCGGTGACGGCAACTACAACGTGGGTCGCTCCAGCAATCAGCGCATGGACTACATCGTCGACCGCATCAAGACCGAAACCGATTTGCAGGTGCGCAACCGCCTGCTGACCGAAGGTCTGCAGCTGCAGAACGACACCGTGGCGCACATTCCGCTGCACAACCAGATCATTCCTTGGGCCATGAAGCGCAGTGTGGATGTGGTCCACCGCGCCGACAACCGCTTGGACTGGCGTCTGGTCAAGGTAAACTGACGCGAAACTGAATTTGGCGTGCTTTTGAAGTGGGCGCAAGCGGGCAGCGTGCTGTCTGGCGCCCACTTTTTGTTTACTGAGGTCCCATGTTTGCATTCATTCTTCAGCGGCTGATTCAGGCGGTCGTCGTGATGGTGACGGTGGCGTTTGTTGCCTTCATGCTGTTTCAGTATGTGGGCGACCCGGTGGTGTTTTTGCTGGGTCAGGACGCCACCCCCGAACAGGTGCGTGAGCTGCGCGCCGACCTGGGCCTGGACCAGCCATTTGTGGTGCAGTTTTGGCACTTTCTGGCCAATGCGGTGCAGGGCGAGTTTGGTCTGAGCCTGCGCCAAGGCGCCAAGGTGTCGACCCTGATCGCCGAACGGCTCCCGGCCACGCTGGAGCTGGCCTTGGTGGCCGCAGGCCTGGCCGTGCTGGTGGGTGTGCCCATGGGGGTGTATGCGGCTTTGAAGCGCGGCAGCTTTTTGAGCCAGCTGTTCATGACGGTGTCGCTGCTGGGTGTGTCGCTGCCCACCTTCTTGATTGGCATCTTGCTGATTTTGGTGTTCTCGGTGCAGCTGCAGGGCATGTTCCCGAGCTTTGGCCGTGGCGAGGTGGTGGATTTGGGTGGCTGGACCACCGGGCTGCTCACCGCCAAGGGCTGGCTCCACATCACCCTGCCAGCGGTGACCTTGGCCATTTTCCAGCTCACGCTGATCATGCGGCTGGTGCGCGCTGAAATGCTGGAGGTGCTGCGCACCGATTACATCAAGTTTGCCCGCGCGCGGGGCCTGAGCAACCGGGCGGTGCACTTTGGTCATGCGCTGAAAAACACCTTGGTGCCGGTGCTCACCATTGTGGGTTTGCAGCTTGGTGGCTTGATTGCGTTTGCCATCATCACCGAGACGGTGTTCCAGTGGCCGGGCATGGGCTTGTTGTTTATCCAGGCGGTGACCTTCGCCGACATTCCGGTGATGGCCGCTTACCTGTGCCTGATTGCGCTGATTTTTGTGGTGATCAACCTGATCGTCGACCTGCTGTACTTCGCGGTCGATCCGCGCTTGCGCGTTGGCAAGAGTGCGGGACATTGAGGTGGTGCACAGCATGCAGACCGCCCGCATCCGCGCCCACGGCCGCGCCTTTGCCCACATCGCCGCGTTTCACCCCGAGCTGACCGCGTTGCGGCGCGATCTGCACGCGCACCCTGAGTTGGGGTTTGAGGAACGCTACACCTCGGCCCGCGTGGTGGAGTCGCTCAAGGTGTGTGGGGTCGACGAGATCCACACCGGCTTGGGCAAGACCGGTGTGGTGGCGGTGATTCGGGGTCAGCGCCAGAGCGATCCGAGCCGCTTGGTGGGCTTGCGCGCCGACATGGATGCGCTGCCCATGACCGAACACAACGACTTTGCCTGGCGCTCGCACACGCCGGGGCTGATGCACGGCTGTGGGCACGACGGCCACACCGCGATGCTGGTGGGCGCGGCGCGTTATCTGGCCGAGACCCGCCGCTTTGATGGCACGGCGGTGCTGATCTTTCAGCCGGGCGAAGAGGGTTATGCCGGCGCCAAGGCCATGATCGACGACGGTCTGTTCGATCGATTCCCGGTGCAGTCGGTCTATGGCATGCACAACTGGCCCCAAATGCGGCCGGGCACCATTGGCCTGAACCCCGGCCCCATGATGGCGGCGGCCGATCGCATCACCATTGAGGTGACCGGCAAAGGCGGCCATGGCGCGCACCCCTACCAGACCACCGACCCGGTGCTGGTGGCGGCGCACATCATCACAGCGGTGCAAAGCATTGTGTCGCGCAATGTGCGCGCCATCGACAGTGCGGTGATCAGCCTATGCCACATGCACGCGGGCGAGCCCAACGCCTTCACCGTGATTCCCGATACCGCCAAGCTGGTGGGCACAGTGCGCACCTTCAATCCGGCGGTGCAAGCGGTGGTGGAGCGGCGCCTGCACGAGGTGTGTTCGGGTGTGGCCATGGGCCTGGGCGCCACCGCCCATGTGCACTACGAGCGCATTTACCCCGCCACCATCAACAGCGACGCCGAGGCGGATTTTGCCGCCCGGGTGGCCGAGCGGCTGGTCGGTTCGGACCATGTGGTGGCCAATTTGGACCCCAGCATGGGCGCCGAGGATTTTGCCTTTATGTTGCAGGTCAAGCCGGGCGCTTATTTGCGTCTGGGGCAGGGCGGTGAGGGCAGCTGCCAGCTGCACAACAGCCGCTACGACTTCAACGACGAGGTGCTGCCGCTGGGTGCTGCGTTGCACGCCAGCCTGATTGAGCACAGCCTGCCTCTGGCCGACGCCTGAGGCGATGTACAGACAACCACCAAGGAGTCAAACCATGTCTTTCTCATCCACTTGCCGTGTTGTGGGCCTTGTGGCCGCACTGGCCACCACGGGTCTGGTGCAGGCCCAAACCGTGCGCATCGGCAACCAGGGCGACGCTTTGTCGATGGACCCGCACTCGCTCAACGAGTCGTTGCAGCTCAGCGTCACCGGCAATGTGTACGAGCCCCTGGTGGCGCGCGACCGCAATCTGGCGGTGACCCCCGGCTTGGCCACCAGTTGGCAACAAACCTCGCCCACGGTGTGGCGCTTCAACTTGCGCAAAGGGGTGCAGTTCCACGACGGCAAGCCCTTCACCGCCGACGATGTGTTGTTCAGCATGGCGCGGGCTGCGGGCGATGGCTCGGACATGAAGTCCTATGTGAACGACATCAAGGACGTGCGCAAGGTCGACAGCCACACGGTCGACATCGAGACCAAAGCCCCGTTTCCGATCTTGCCCGACGTGCTGACCTATCTGTACATCATGAGCAAACAGTGGTCGGAAGACAACCAGGCCACGCGCCCGGTGGACCGCCGCCGAGGCATTGAGAACGCGGCGTCGTTCCGTGCCAATGGCACCGGCCCTTACCGCCTGCGCGAGCGCCAGCCCAATGTGAAAACCACTTTTGTGCGCAACGGCAACTACTGGGGCAAGATCGAAGGCAATGTGGCCACGGTGGAGTACACCCCGATTGGCAACGACGCCACCCGCGTGGCGGCGCTGTTGTCGCGCCAGATCGATGTGATGGAGCCGGTGCCGGTGCAAGACGTGGCCCGCATCAACGGCAGTGGCCAGGCCAAGGTGTTGCAGGGGCCTGAGCTGCGCACCATCTTTTTGGGCATGGACCAAAAGCGCGACGAACTCTTGTATTCGAACGTGAAGGGCAAGAATCCGTTCAAAGACAAACGGGTGCGCCAAGCCTTCTACCAAGCCATCGACATCGCCACCATCCAGCGGGTGGTGATGCGGGGTGCGTCGACCCCAACGGCCTTGATGATTGGCCCGGGCATTCGGGGCTTTGATGCAGAGCAAAACAAGCGCTTGCCGTTTGACCAGGAAGCGTCCAAAAAGCTGCTGGCCGAAGCCGGCTACCCCAACGGGTTTGAGGTGGGCATGAACTGCCCCAACGACCGCTATGTCAACGACGCCGACATCTGCCAGGCGGTAGCGGCCAATTTGGCGCGCGTGGGCATCAAGATCAACCTGCAGGCCGAGACCAAGGGCACCTATTTCCCTAAAATTTTGCGCCGCGACACCAGCTTCTATTTGCTGGGCTGGACCTCGTCCACGTTTGACGCCCACAACGTGCTCAACGCCTTGATGCGCTGCCCCGACGACAAAGGCGCTGGCCAGTTCAACCTGGGTTCCTACTGCAACCCCAAGGTGGACGAGCTGATGCTCAAGGTGCAGTCCGAAACCGACCAGGCCAAGCGCAACGGCATGATCCGCGAGGCGTTCCAGTTGCATGCCGACGACATCGGGCATCTGCCCTTGCACCAACAAGCACTGGCTTGGGGCGTGAGCAACAACGTCAGCCTGGCGCAACGGGCCGACAACTCCATGCCATTCCGCTTCATGGTTGTGAAGTGATCGGGAGGTCTTCTTCGTGATATCCACAGTCGCCCGCTGGCTCGACAGCGACATTGGCTACAGCTTCCGCTCCTCGCCCACAGCGGTGGTGGCGGCGCTGATCGCCTTCATCTGTGTGTTTTGTGCGGTGTTCGCGCCCTGGGTGGCGCCGCACAATCCCTTCGATCTGGCGACGCTGGAGCTGTCCAACGCCCGGTTGCCGCCCATGTGGACCGAAGGCGGGTCGGCCGTCTTCCCGCTGGGCACCGACGATCAGGGGCGCGACATCTTGTCGGCCCTGATGTACGGCGCGCGCATCTCGCTGGCGGTGGGCTTGGCCTCGGTGGTGTTGTCGGTCGTTATTGGGGTGGCGCTTGGCTTGCTGGCGGGTTTTCTGGGCGGCTGGGTGGATGCCTTGCTGATGCGTCTGTGTGACGTGATGCTGTCGTTCCCCGCCATTTTGGTGGCGCTGCTGATCGCCGGCGTGGGCCGGGCGCTGTTTCCCAACGCCCACGAATCGCTCGCCTTTGGTGTGTTGATTGTGTCGATTACCTTGACCGGCTGGGTGCAGTACGCCCGCACGGTGCGCGGTTCCACCCTGGTGGAGCGCAACAAGGAATATGTGCAAGCCGCGCGCGTCACTGGTGTGGCGCCTCTGCGCATCATGCGCCGGCATGTGCTGCCCAATGTCATGGGCCCGGTGCTGGTGCTCGCCACCATCCAGGTGGCCACCGCCATCCTCACCGAAGCCACGCTGTCCTTCTTGGGCGTGGGTGCGCCACCCACCTCGCCGTCCTTGGGTACGCTCATTCGCATCGGCAACGACTATCTGTTCTCGGGCGAGTGGTGGATCACCATCTTCCCCGGGGTGATGCTGGTGCTGATCGCCCTGTCGGTCAACCTGCTGGGCGACTGGCTGCGCGACGCCTTGAATCCGAGATTGCAATGAGCCTGTTACAAGTCAAGAATCTGGTGGTGGAATTTCCCAACCGGCGCGGCACTTTGCGTGCGCTGGACGGAATTTCGTTTGACATCGCGCCGGGAGAAATCCTGGGCGTGGTGGGCGAATCGGGGGCGGGCAAGTCGCTCACTGGTGCGTCCATCATCGGGCTGCTGGAGCCGCCCGGGCGCATCGCGTCGGGCGAGATTCTGTTGCAAGGGCAGCGCATCGATAACCTGCCCTACGAGCAGATGCGCAAGATTCGGGGCCGCAAGATCGGTGCGATTTTTCAGGACCCGCTCACGTCGCTCAACCCGCTGTATTCGGTGGGTCGGCAATTGATTGAAACCATCACCACCCATTTGGACGTGAGCCAGGCCGAAGCCCGTCAGCGTGCCATCGACTTGCTCAAGGACACCGGCATTCCGGCGGCTGAGCAGCGCATCGACCACTACCCGCACCAGTTTTCTGGCGGCATGCGCCAGCGGGTGGTGATTGCCTTGGCGCTGGCGGCCGAGCCGCAGTTGATTGTGGCCGACGAGCCCACCACCGCGCTGGATGTGTCGATTCAGGCCCAGATCATCAGCCTGCTCAAAAACATTTGCAAACAACGCGGAGCAGCCGTGATGCTGATCACCCACGACATGGGGGTGATTGCCGAAACCTGTGACCGGGTGGCCGTGATGTACGCCGGGCGCATTGCCGAAATCGGGCCGGTGCACGAGGTCATCAACCAGCCTGCCCACCCCTACACCCGGGGCCTGATGTCCTGTATTCCCGACATGAGCCAAGACCGCGAACAATTGCACCAGATCGACGGGGCCATGCCCCGACTCAATGCCATCCCCACCGGCTGCGCCTTCAACCCGCGCTGCGACCGGGTGTTTGACCGTTGCCACAAAGACCGACCCGAACTCATGCCAGCCGGAGCGACCCGCGCGGCCTGTTGGCTGCACGCCGGAGGTGCCGCATGAGCGAGCCCAAGCCACTGGTGCAGGCCCACGATCTGGCCATGCACTTCGATGTGTCCGCGCCCTGGCTCAACCGGGTGATCGAACGCAAACCCCGCACCTTGCTGCACGCGGTCGATGGGGTGAGTTTTGAGATTCAAAAAGGCCAGACCCTGGCTTTGGTGGGCGAGTCCGGTTGTGGCAAGAGCACCGTGGCGCGGCTGCTGGTGGGCTTGTACAAGCCCACGCGCGGCGGCTTCACCTTTGACGGGCAAGACGCCCACGCCGCTTTTGCCACGCCCGAAGGGCTCAAGCTGCGCCGGCGCATTCAGATGATTTTCCAAGACCCCTACGCCAGCTTGAACCCGCGCTGGCGGGTGGAAGACATCATCGCCGAGCCGCTGCGCGAGCACCGGGTGATCACCGGCGACGCCGAGGTGCGCGCCCGGGTGGAGGCCTTGCTGCAGTCGGTCGGTTTGGCGCCGGCCGACCGGGTGAAGTACCCGCACCAGTTCTCGGGCGGGCAGCGCCAGCGCATCTCGATTGCGCGGGCGCTGGCCACCGAGCCCGAGTTTCTGGTGTGCGACGAGCCCACCAGCGCGCTCGATGTGAGTGTGCAGGCGCAGGTGCTCAACATCCTGAAGGAGCTGCAGCGCAAGCAGGGCCTGACCTATCTGTTCATCAGCCACAACCTGGCGGTGGTGCGCCATGTGAGCGATCAGGTGGGCGTGATGTACCTCGGCCGCTTGGTGGAACTGGCGCCCAAGCACACCTTGTTTGACACCCCGCGCCACCCCTACACCCGCATGTTGCTGGATGCGATCCCGAAGATGCACGACACCGGCAAGGCGCGCACCCCGGTGCAGGGCGAGGTGCCCAACCCGCTGAACCCGCCGAGCGGTTGTGCGTTCAATCCGCGTTGCCCATTGGCCAACGAGCGTTGCCGGCAGGAGCGACCCGTGCTCAAGACCATTGGTGGTGTGCGGGTGGCCTGCCATGCGGTGGAAGAGGGTAGGGTCTGAC
>CAMBOY010000068.1 GCA_945869245.1 Hydrogenophaga intermedia | reverse complement strand
TCCGTTACATGCACTCCACAGGCGCTTCGGCTTTCTTTGTGGTGGTTTACCTTCACATGTTCCGGGGTTTGATGTACGGCTCTTACCGCAAGCCACGCGAGCTGGTCTGGGTGTTCGGTTGCGCCATCTTCTTGGTGCTGATGGCCGAGGCCTTCATGGGCTACCTGCTGCCCTGGGGCCAGATGTCCTACTGGGGTGCTCAGGTGATCGTGAACCTGTTCTCCGCCATTCCTTTTGTTGGTCCTGATCTGGCGCTGCTGATTCGTGGCGACTTTGTGGTCGGTGACGCCACGCTCAACCGCTTCTTCAGCTTCCACGTGATCGCGGTGCCGCTGGTGCTGCTGGGCCTGGTGGTGGCGCACATCATTGCGCTGCACGAAGTGGGTTCCAACAACCCCGACGGCGTGGAAATCAAGGCCACCAAGGACGCCAATGGCAAGCCACTGGACGGTATTCCTTTCCATCCCTACTACAGCGTGCACGACATTTATGCTGCGTCGCTGTTCCTGATGGTGTTCTCGGCCATTGTGTTCTTTGCGCCCGAGTTCGGTGGTTACTTCCTGGAGTTCAACAACTTCATCCCCGCCGACCCGCTGAAGACGCCGCCGCACATTGCGCCGGTGTGGTACTTCACGCCCTTCTACTCCATGCTGCGCGCCATCACCACCGAAATGATGTACGTGCTGGTTGCCTGCGTGGTGTTGGGTGCTCTGCTGGGTGTGCTCAAGACCCAGCTCAACGCCCTGTTCAAGGCGGTGATCGTGGGCGCTGCTGTGGTGGTGTCCGCGCTGATGCTGGCCATCGACGCCAAGTTCTGGGGCGTGGTGGCGATGGGTGGTGCCGTGGTCATCCTGTTCTTCCTGCCCTGGCTCGACAACAGCCCGGTCAAGTCGATCCGCTACCGTCCGACTTGGAACAAGTGGCTCTACACCGTCTTTGTGATCAACTTCCTTGTGTTGGGTTACCTGGGCATCTTGCCGCCCTCGCCAATCGGTGAGCGCGTGTCGCAAGTGGGCACCCTGTTCTACTTCGGCTTCTTCTTGCTGATGCCGTGGTGGAGCCGTTTGGGCGACTTCAAGCCCGTTCCCGCCCGCGTGACCTTCAAGCCCCATTGAGCCCCATCGCCATTCGGAGTCGCGAAATGAAAAAAATTCTGATGGGTCTTGCTTTGGCCCTGGGTATGTCCGGTGCGGTGTTGGCGGCGGGTGCCAGCATCCCCATGGACAAGGCGCCCTACCGTGTCAACGACATGACCGCGCTGCAAAACGGCGCCAAGCTGTTCGTCAACTATTGCTTGAACTGCCACTCGGCGGCCTTCATGCGCTACAACCGTCTGCGCGACATCGGCTTGACCGATAAGCAGATTCAGGAAAACATGGCCTTCTCCACCGACAAAATCGGTGACACCATGAAAGCCTCAATCAACCCGGCTCAAGCCAAAGAGTGGTTTGGCGCCAACCCGCCCGACCTGACCCTGGTGGCGCGCTCGCGCGCAGCCATGGGCGGCCACACCGGTCCGGACTACCTCTACACCTTCTTGCGCACCTACTACCGCGACGACACCAAGGCCACTGGTTGGAACAACCGGGCTTTCCAGGCGGTGGGCATGCCCAATCCGCTGTGGGAGCTGCAGGGCCAGCGCGTTGCGGTGTACGAAAAAGTGGAGCAGCACGGCCAAGAGGTGGACGTGTTCAAGGGCTTCCAGCAAGTCAAGGCCGGCACCATGAGCGAGCAAGAGTTCGACCACGCGGTGGGCGATCTGGTGGCGTTCATGCAGTGGATGGCCGAGCCGGCCCAAAAGACCCGTGTGCGCGTGGGCGTGTGGGTGATGATCTTCTTGGGCTTGTTTGCGCTGGTGGCCTGGCGCCTGAACGCGGCGTTCTGGAAAGACGTCAAGTAAGCGCAAATGTGGCGGGGCGTGTGCGCCCCGTACAATGCAGGCCGCCCTCACCGGCGGCCTTTCCTTTTTTCTGGTGATCGCGATCACCCGCTCTCTCGCAACAGGAGTCACCTCTTATGATGGTTTTGTATTCCGGCACGACCTGCCCTTACTCGCACCGCTGCCGCTTTGTCCTGTTCGAAAAAGGCATGGACTTTGAGATCCGCGACGTGGATCTGTACAACAAGCCCGAAGACATCAGCGTGATGAACCCCTACGGGCAGGTGCCTATTCTGGTGGAGCGCGACCTGATTCTGTACGAGTCGAACATCATCAACGAGTACATTGACGAGCGCTTTCCCCACCCGCAGCTCATGCCGGGCGACCCGGTGGACCGCGCGCGTGTGCGGCTGTTCTTGCTGAACTTCGAGAAAGAGTTGTTTGCCCATGTGTCGGTGCTGGAGTCGCGCAACACCAAAGGCAACGACAAAGCCTTGGAGAAGGCGCGCACCCATATCCGCGATCGCTTGACGCAGCTCGCCCCGGTGTTCTTGAAAAACAAGTTCATGTTGGGCGACAACTTCTCCATGCTTGACGTGGCCATCGCCCCTTTGTTGTGGCGCTTGGACTTTTACGGCATTGAGCTCAGCAAAAACGCCGCGCCGCTGCTGAAGTACGCCGAGCGCATCTTCTCGCGTCCAGCCTATATCGAAGCGCTGACACCGTCCGAAAAAGTGATGCGCAAGTGAGCCGCTGAGACGCCGATGTTGCAACAAGACGATACGCCTTCTACGCGACCCTATTTGATCCGCGCGCTCTACGAATGGTGCGCGGACGCAGGGTTTACGCCGTACTTGGCGGTGCAGGTCGACGCCTCGGCGCAAGTGCCGGTGGAGCACGTGCGCGACGGTGAAATTGTGTTGAACATCAGCATGGACGCCACCAGCGGCCTGAAGCTGGGCAATGAGTGGATCGAGTTTCAGGCCCGTTTTGGTGGCGTGGCCCGCCAGATTGTGGTGCCGGTGGACCATGTGATCGCCATCTACGCGCGCGAAAACGGGCAAGGCATGGCGTTTCCCAAGCCGGTGCTGCGCGACCCGGTGCAGCCACTGGTGCCCGCCCACGACAGCGGCGACGAGTCCTTGCCGGTGATCGACGATGGTTCGGGTGAGCCGCCGCAATCGCCGCCGCCCAAGCCGTTTTTGCGTCGGGTCAAGTAGTACAATTTCTCCTGTGCCGGTTTAGCTCAGTTGGTAGAGCACCCGCCTTGTAAGCGGTAGGTCGTCAGTTCGAATCCGACAACCGGCACCATCGATGCGCTTGACAGCATTTGCCTGTGTAGCGCATCATCCCACCCCCGCTCAGGTTCTCGACTGAATCTTGATGCGGATGCGATGCACACTGAATCCTTGTTGTTTCAGGTGGGTCAATAAGCGAGGCTCCAGTTGCCGCAGTTTGGTGGATACCGCCGGGCTGCGCACCAACACACACCACTCCTCATCGTCAATCGGGCCCGCTTGCAAGTGCGCCTTGAGATTGGCGGGGAGCAGCGTCCCAATGGCCTGTAGACAGGCTTGTGACTGCCTGACCCGATCCATGAGCGAATGCAGGGTGGGAGCTTGATTCAGCAACTCGTCGACGGCTTTCATGCGGACAGCGCAGTGGCTCGGGGTGGCGGGACAACAAGAGGTGAACGCATGCACATCATTATCACGGACGCGTGGCTGGCGCAAAGCAAAGCGGTGCATTTGAACGGCTGGCGTCTGTTGGCCGCCATGGCGGTGGCGGTGGTGGCCTTGGTTCTGGGCTCCATGACCTTCTACCACTGGGTGTTTTTGAAGGGTGTGCGCGAAGGCTGGCCCGTGTTTGGCTCAATTGCGCGGGTGGTGACCCAGGGTGAAGCCGCTTCCCGCGAGGCCTATTTGCGGGAAAACCTCGACGCCATGGCGCGCAAGCTCGGCGAGATGCAGGCGCGCATGTTGCAGCTGGAGTCCCTGAGTGAGCGCGTGGCGGGCTTGGCGGGCATGAATCCCCAAGATTTCAAGAAAATGCCCGGCCAAGGCGGCGTCTACGCACCGGTGCGCGAGTGGACACTGCCCGAATTGCAGCAAGCGATTGCAGGCCTCGATGTCCAAACCGGCGTGGGGGCTGATTGGTTGACTGCGGTGGAGTCCCGCTTGTTCGACCAAAAGGTGGAGCGTTCTTTGGTGCCTACCGCCAAACCGGTGATCGGTGTAGACGTGGGCTCGCGCTTTGGCTACCGGATCGATCCCATCACCGGACGCACCGCCTTGCACACCGGACTCGATTTTCCGGCCGATGTGGGCACGCCCATTTTGGCCGCTGCGGGTGGGGTGGTGGTGGTGCAGGAATACCACGCCGCGTACGGCAATATGGTCGAAATTGACCACGGCAATGAGCTGATTACCCGTTACGCACACGCCCACCGGGTGCATGTGAAGCAGGGCGATATTGTCAAACGCGGACAGAAGATTGCGGAGGTGGGATCGACCGGGCGCTCGACCGGACCCCATTTGCATTTTGAGGTGTGGGTCTCCGGTGTGCCGCAGGACCCGCAAAAGTTTCTGAGTGCGGGTGAAGCCTTGGCGCAGAAAAGCCCTGGCGAGCGCTGAAGGCGGGGACGGGCCGCCAAACGATAGAATGCTCGTTGGTCCTTGAAAACCGGTTTGCTGGCTGCACATGCCTGCCATGCCCCGGTTTTTCCGGCGTGATGTTCAAGGTGTGCGCTGTCGAGATCGGCGCCCCGCTTCTCCCTGCATATGGCAATCCAATTCCTGACCAAAATTTTTGGCAGCCGAAACGATCGGCTGCTCAAGCAATACCGCAAGACGGTTGCACTCATCAACGGGTTGGAGTCCAAGTTCGAGCGATTGGACGACCAGGCGCTGCAGGACCAGACCCGGGTGTTCCGTGAGCGCTTGGCCCAGGGGGAAACCTTGGATGCTTTGCTGCCCGAGGCGTTTGCGGTGGTGCGTGAGGCCAGCAAGCGGGTCATGAAAATGCGCCACTTCGATGTGCAGCTCAAGGGCGGTATGGCGCTGCACCACGGCAAGGTGGCCGAAATGCGCACCGGCGAAGGCAAAACACTGACGGCTACCCTGCCGGTCTACCTCAATGCACTGGCTGGCAAGGGCGTGCATGTGGTCACCGTCAACGACTACCTGGCCCAGCGCGATGCGCAGTGGATGAGCAAGCTCTACGGCTTTCTGGGGTTGACGGTGGGTATCAACCTGCCGCAGATGCCACGCGCCGACAAGCAGGCCGCCTACGCCTGCGACATCACCTACGGCACCAACAACGAGTACGGTTTTGACTACCTGCGCGACAACATGGTGTACGAGGCCGCCGACCGCGTGCAGCGCGGTTTGCACTACGCCATCGTCGACGAGGTCGACTCGATCCTGATCGACGAAGCCCGCACACCGCTGATCATCAGCGGCCAGGCCGAAGACCAAACGCCGGTGTATGTGGCAATCAACCAACTGATTCCGCAGCTCACCCGCCAAGAGGGCGAGGCCGACCCGCGCACGGGCGAAGGTGTGATCAAGGCCGGGGATTTCACGCTCGACGAGAAAGCCCAGTCCATTCACATGACCGAGCAAGGGCACGAAAAGGCCGAGCGCTTGTTGTCCCAGGCGGGCCTGCTGCCCGAGGGCGCGTCGCTGTACGACCCGGCCAACATCACCTTGTTGCACCATTTGGTGACGTCGCTCAAGGCACACCACATCTATCACCGCGACCAGCACTATGTGAACCAGGGCGGCGAGATTGTGATCGTGGACGAGTTCACGGGCCGTCTGATGTCGGGCCGCCGCTGGAGCGACGGCCTGCACCAGGCGGTGGAAGCGAAGGAAGGTGTGCCGATTCAGCCGGAGAACCAGACGCTGGCCTCCATCACGTTCCAGAATTACTTCCGCCTCTACGGCAAGCTCGCCGGCATGACCGGCACTGCCGACACCGAGGCCTACGAGTTCCAGGAAATTTACGGTCTGGAAACGGTGGTGTTGCCACCCAACCGCCCGAGCCAGCGGCGCGACGAGCAGGACCGCATCTACAAAACCACGGCCGAGAAATACAAGGCGGCGATTGCCGACATCCGCGAGTGCCACGAGCGGGGCCAGCCGGTGCTGGTGGGCACGTCGTCGATCGAGAATTCGGAAATCATCGCGCAACTGTTGCAACAAGAAGGCTTGCCGCACGAGGTGCTCAACGCCAAGCAGCACGCCCGCGAAGCCGACATCATTGTGCAGGCGGGTCGGCCGGCGGCCATCACCATCGCCACCAATATGGCGGGCCGGGGCACCGATATTGTGCTGGGCGGCAACCTAGAGAAAATGCTGGCCGCGTTGGAAGCCGACGGGTCGCTGGATGTGGCGCAAAAAGCGCAGCAGGTGGAACGCGCGCGCGCGCAGTGGCAAGCCGACCACGACAAGGTGAAATCCTTGGGTGGCTTGCGCATCATCGCCACCGAGCGCCACGAGAGCCGCCGCATCGACAACCAGCTGCGCGGTCGCGCCGGGCGCCAAGGCGACCCGGGCTCCAGCCGTTTCTACTTGAGCCTGGACGATGCGCTGATGCGCATTTTTGCGGGCGACCGGGTGCGCGCCATCATGGATCGCCTGAAGATGCCTGAAGGCGAGGCGATTGAGGCCGGCATTGTGTCGCGCAGCATCGAGAGCGCGCAGCGCAAGGTGGAAGCCCGCAACTTCGATATCCGCAAGCAGCTGCTCGAATACGACGATGTGTCCAACGACCAGCGCAAGGTGATTTACCAGCAGCGCAACGACATCATCGACGCCACCGATTTGCGCGCCCAGATCGACGGCTTGCGCGACGGCTGCTTTGAAGACCTGGTGCGCCAGTTTGTGCCCGCCGAGAGCGTGGAAGAGCAGTGGGATCTGCCCGGGCTCGAAAACCAGCTGCGCAACGAATGGGGCCTGGACGTGGCGCTGGTGTCCTGGGTGTCGGCGTCCGAAGCGGTGTCTGACGAAGACATCGTCGAGCGTGTGGTGGCGGCTGCCAAAGAAGCTTTCGAAGCCAAATTGGCCGTGGTGGGCGAGATCAACTTCACCCAGTTCGAGCGCATTGTGCTGTTGCAGACCATCGACCAGCATTGGCGCGATCACCTGTCGGCGCTCGATTACTTGCGCCAAGGCATTCACCTGCGCGGCTACGCCCAAAAGCAGCCCAAGCAGGAATACAAGCGCGAAGCCTTTGAGCTGTTTGGCCAGTTGCTCGACGTGGTGCGCAACGACGTGATTCGGGTGTTGATGAATGTGCGGGTGCAGTCGCCCGAACAGGTGAGCGAAGCCGCGCAGGCGCTGGAGGCGCGCGCCGAGAGCCATGTCAACATCAGCTACACCGCGCCCAACGAATTGGGCGAGCCCGAGACCGTGGTGGACCCCGCCACCGCAGTAGACGAGGTGCCTAGGGTGGGGCGAAACGACCCATGTCCCTGCGGCAGCGGGAAAAAGTACAAACACTGCCACGGGCAGTTGAGTTGAAAAGCAAGCCCGGCACACGCCGGGCTTCTGTTGTGTTCAAGGAGTTGTGATGCCGGTTGCTCTGTTGTCGCCCCAAGCCCAAGACCTGCTCGCTGTGCCCGGTGTGCGCATCGGCGTCACCGAAGCGGGCATTCGCAAAGCGCAACGCAAAGACCTCACGGTCTTTGTGCTCGACGAAGGCGCGGTGGTGGGTGGGGTGTTCACCCAAAACCGTTACGCCGCCGCTCCGGTGCAGGTGTGCCGTGATCATTTGGCGCGTGGCGCGGCGGTGCGGGCCATGGTGATCAACACCGGCAACGCCAATGCGGGCACTGGCCCTTCGGGTTTGGCGCACGCCCAACAGACGGCGGCCGCGCTGGCCCACGCGCTGGGTGTGGCCACCGAGCAGGTGTTGCCGTTTTCCACCGGCGTGATCATGGAGCCTTTGCCGGTGGACCGCCTGTTGGCTGGCCTGCCGGCGGCGCTGGCCGAGGCGCGCAGCGAGCAGGGCGCTGCCCACAGCCAATGGCTCAAGGCGGCCGAAGGCATCATGACCACCGACACCTTGCCCAAGGCCATCAGCCGGCGGGTGGTGATCGACGGGCTGGCGGTGACGGTGACCGGTATCGCCAAGGGCGCTGGCATGATCCGCCCCAATATGGCGACCATGCTGGGCTTTATCGCCACCGATGCCCAACTCTCGCCCGCGCTGGTGCAGGCCATGGTGCGCCGGGCGGCCGACCGATCGTTCAACCGCGTCACGGTGGACGGCGACACCAGCACCAACGATTCGCTGGTGCTGGTGGCCACTGGCCGCAGCGGCTTGGCGGTGTCGTCCATCGACAGCGCGCAGGGGCAAGCGCTGATGCAGGCGGTTGAAGCGGTGGCCCAGCACTTGGCGCACGCCATCGTGCGCGACGGCGAAGGCGCCACCAAGTTCATCACCGTGCAGGTCGACGGCGGCCGCACGGGCGAGGAGTGCCTGAAAGCCGCTTACGCGGTGGCGCATTCGCCCTTGGTCAAGACCGCGTTTTTTGCCAGCGACCCGAACCTGGGGCGCATCTTGGCGGCGGTGGGCTACGCCGGTATCGACGACCTCGACCCATCGGGCATCGACCTGCACTTGGGTGATGTGCACGTGGTGGAGCGTGGCGGGCGCAAAGCCAGCTACCAAGAGGCCGATGGCCAACGCGTGATGAAGGCGCAAGAGATCTTGGTTCGCATTGGTCTGGGGCGTGGTCAGGCGTCGGAGACGGTCTGGACTTGCGACTTCAGCCACGATTACGTGACCATCAACGCCGATTACCGGTCTTGACCACCCCCGCCGTGCTGCGCGCGACCCCCTCAAGGGGGCGATGCGAGCGGACCGGCTAAGCCGGATCCGCCGCATCCTGGCGCGGTGGCCCTGGTATGCGAGAGTTACCTCATGAACGAATCTTTTGAACGGTTGTTGCAGCGGGCAGAGCAGCTCATGGCCCGTGTGGAATCGGTGTTGCCCCAAGCGCTGGGCCAGCCCAACTGGACGGCTTCGGTCGCTTTTCGGTTCCGCAAGCGCGGCAATGGCCACGGTGTGCTGGAGCCGGTGCGCCATGTGTCGGCCTTGGACTGGGCTGAACTCAAGGAAATCGACGCGCAGCGCGACAAAATCCAGCGCAACACCGAGCGCTTTGTGCGCGGCTTGCCGGCCAATAACGTGCTGCTGACCGGCGCGCGCGGCACCGGCAAGTCGTCGCTGGTGAAGGCGTGTTTGAAGGCCTACGCCCCCGAGGGCCTGCGCTTGATCGAGGTGGACAAGAGCGATCTGATCGATCTGCCCGACATCATCGAGTTGGTGGGCGAGCGGCCCGAGCGTTTTATTGTGTTTTGCGACGACCTCAGCTTTGAAGACGGCGAGTCGGGCTACAAGGCGCTCAAATCGGTGCTCGATGGTTCGGTGTCGGCCGCCAGCCCGAATGTGCTGATTTACGCCACCAGCAACCGCCGCCATTTGCTGCCCGAATACATGAAGGACAACGCCGGTTACACCCACACCGACGATGGCGAAATCCATCCCGGCGAGGTGGTGGAAGAAAAGATCTCTTTGTCTGAGCGCTTTGGCTTGTGGATCAGCTTCTACCCATTCAGCCAGAACGAGTATCTGGCCATCGTCGCCCAGTGGCTGCGTGCCTTGGGCGTGCCCGAGGACGCCATCGCCGCAGCCCAGCCGCAGGCGCTGGTGTGGGCGCTGGAGCGCGGCAGCCGCAGCGGTCGGGTCGCGCAGCAGTTTGCCCGCGACTATGCCGGTGGCCACGCAGCATGAGCGCGGCCCCGCAGTGCACAGCACGGAGGGTGGTTTAGTGAGCGAGAACAGTCCTTTGGTGGTGGACGGTGGCCATGGCCAGCCCGACGCGCCCCTGCTGGAGGTGGCGGTTGGTATCTTGATCGACGCCGCTGGGCGCTACCTGCTCACCACCCGTCCGCCGGGCAAGGCCTACGCCGGGTATTGGGAGTTTCCAGGCGGCAAGCTCGAAGCGGGTGAGACGGTTGAAGCCGCGCTGCGTCGGGAACTGCAAGAGGAAATTGGCGTGACCACCGGGGCCACCGAGCTGTGGCGCAGCCAGGTGGTGCATTACCCACACGCCCGGGTGCGCCTGCATTTTTGTCGGGTGCGGGCGTGGTCTGGCGAGCCCGTGATGCGGGAGGGGCAGGCTTTTGTCTGGTCCACCTTGCCAACGACTGTGGTGCCGGTGTTGCCCGGTACCGTGCCGGTGCTGGAGTGGTTGCTGCAGGGCTGATGAGCCCAGCGCCTCACCCGCTTAGCCCAAGGCCGCTCCTTCGGGTGCGCCGTCGGGATCGTTGGGGCTGGTGGGCACGCGAAACGACTCCGAGGCCCAGGCTCCCAAGTCCATCTGTTTGCAGCGCTCACCGCAAAACGGTCGGAACCGGTTCTCGGGCGCGTAGAGCGCGGGGCCCTGGCATTGCGGGCAGGTCACTGTGCGGGCTTGGGGTGGGCGCGAGGCGGTCATGGGCGGACCTCAACTGCACAAGGTCAGTTCAAACCAGCTCTCGCCCTGGTGCAGGCTGGTGCGCACCTGCCCGGGGGCGAATTGCATCAGCCGCACCGACACCATCAGGCGGTTGCCGCTGATTTCGGGGACCAAGCCCAAGTCCGGGTCGATGCGCAGCCGCAGCAACTGAAAGGTTTTGCCCTGCGGCAGGTTCTGCTGAAACTGCCCATTGAGTGCGGTCACCTTGTGTGGCGTCCCGGTGTCGCGCAGCATGGACAGCAAGAGCGTCACTGCCTCGCGCAAGGGGCTGATGTGGGCTGTCCAGCGCGTGATGTCGTCCAGTCGGCGGGCATCGCTGCTGTGCTGCCAGTGGTGGTAGCTGGGCAGGTCGAACGAGCAGGTGCCCGCTGGAATGCCCATGCGACTGCGAATGGCCATCAGCGCTTCGTCGTCGGCCAGCTCCACACCCGCTTTGCCAGCGGTGTGGGACAAGGTGTCATAGCAGCCATTGAGGCGCTGTAACACCGCGTCGAGCACGCGGGCGTTGATCGCCGGGTTGTCCCGAAAGCCGCCGAGATGCTGGCGCTGCCGATCCAAGTCTTTGAGCACGTCCGATTTCATATCGGAGCGCGCCGCCACATCGGTGATTTCAAACAGCGTCTGGATCGCGTAGTGGTGGTCCAAAGCCGCCGATCGGTTGGCCAGCGTATCGAGCCGTTGAAACAGATGTTCCAGGCGCAAATAGGTGCGAATGCGCTCGTTGAAGGGGTACTCGTACAGGATCACAGATGTCCCGTTCCTAGTTGCTGTCAATCGGGGGATGATAGCCCGAAGCGCAGGCCCAATTGCCGAACCCGCTGCTCCAGCGTGGAGATGGCAATATCTTGGTTGAATAGCACGGTGTCGGCTGCGCGCAAGCGCTCGGCGCGCGCCGCTTGTTGGTCGATGATGCGTTCGACTTCCTGGGGGCTCCAGCCGCTGCGGCGCACCACCCGCTCAATTTGGGTGCCGCGCGTGCAGTCGATCACCACCACATGGTCCAGCTGTACGCGCCAGCGTGTCGACTCCACCAGCAAGGGCACATCAAAGACCAGCACCGGCGCTGTGCAGCGCGCCGCCGCGTGGCGTATCTCTTCGCCGATCAAGGGGTGCAGAATCTGCTCCAAGCGCTGTCGCTCGCCCGGCTGCTTCAGCACCCGTGCGCGCATCCAGGCGCGGTCCATGGCGCCGTCGCTGGCCACGCAGTCTGGGCCAAATGCCGCCAGCAAGGCGGCCATGGCCCGGCCCTGGGGTGCGGTCACCTGTTTGGCGATGGCGTCGGCGTCCAGCACCGCCGCCCCCATGGCTTGCCAGACACGCGCCACGGTGCTTTTGCCGCTGCCAATGCCACCCGTGAGTCCAATGCGCCAGCTTTGCACCACGGTCGACTCAGCGGATCCAGTCGGCGAGTTGGGGTGCCAAGGCCAGGGCCAAGCCACCGACTGCCAAAAATGGGCCAAAGGGCACATAGCCGTCTTCGCGCAATTCGGCGCGCATTTTGAGCACCAAGCCCACCACGGTGCCACCGATGGACGCCACCAAGATCACCGGCAACAGGGCTTGCCAGCCTAGCCACGCACCGATGGCGGCCAACAGCTTGAAGTCGCCATAGCCCATGCCTTCTTTGCCGGTCACCAGCTTGAACAGCCAGTAAATGCTCCAGAGCGACCCATAGCCCGCCACAGCACCCCAGAAGGCGTCGGGCAGGGTGACGGGGCCCCACTGCAGCGCCGCCACCAACAAGCCG
>CAMBOY010000067.1 GCA_945869245.1 Hydrogenophaga intermedia | reverse complement strand
GCGTCAGTCCACAGCAGCGCCCGTCTTAAACCACTGCCCAATCAGCGCACGCTCCTCTTCGGTGATCCCGGTGGCGTTGTTCATCGGCATCTGGCGCGTCACCACCGTCTGCTGGTACACCGCCTGCGCGTGTTGCTTCATGAGCGCCGGCGAATCCAGCCGCACACCCTTGGATTGCATGGCCTCGCCATGGCACATCACACAGCGCTGCTCCATCACCACCGCCACACGCTGAAACTCCACCACCGGCGGCACCGCCACCGGTGCCACGGGTGCCGGACGCGTCCAGACAATCAGACCCAGCAACATCACCACCCCCACCGCCGCAAATGGCCATGGGTTGGCTGCGCGCCCCAAGTGGTAGCCATGGCGCTGCACAAAAAACTGGCGAATCAAGGCCCCGGCCAACATCATCACAAACAACAGCAGCCAGCGGTGTTCGTGTGTATAGAGAAAGCTGTAGTGGTTGCTCAGCATCGCAAAGATCACGGGCAGCGTGAAATAGGTGTTGTGCACACTGCGCTGCTTGCCGCGCTTGCCGTGAATGGCCAGAGCGTTGGCGTCGTAGGGCTGGCCACTGGTCATGGCGGCCACGACCTTGCGCTGACCTGGGATGATCCAGAAAAACACATTGGCGCTCATGGCGGTGGCAATCATCGCCCCCACCAACAAAAAGGCCGCGCGCCCGGCAAACAGCTCATTAGCCAGCCACGACGAAAAAGCCACCACCACAATCATCAGGCCTGCCACGATCAGCTCGCCATTCTGGCGAAAGCCAAACAGGCGGCAGATGGTGTCGTACACCAGCCAAAAAGCTACCAACAAGCCCACTGCGACCGACCCCGCCACCGCCGGCGTCCAGTCCATCAGGGACTTGTCGATCAAGAAGGTGCTGGCGTTGTAGAGGTACATCACCGTGAACAGCGCAAAACCGCTGAGCCAGGTGGAGTAACTCTCCCAGTAAAACCAATGCAATTTGGTGTGGATCTTTTTGGGGGCCACCATGTACTTCTGGGGGTTGTAAAAACCGCCGCCGTGCACGGCCCACATGGCACCACCCACACCTTTTTCCAACAAGTCGGGCGACTCGGGTTTTTGTAGGTTGTTGTCCAGAAAGACAAAGTAGAACGAGGAGCCAATCCAAGCGATGGCGGTGATGACGTGCACCCAACGCAACAGCAAGTTGGCCCAGTCCAGAAGATACGCTTCCATGCCAGTGCTCTCCAAGCTGCTCACCACTGCGGGCGCTGTAAGCAGTCATGGGTCGCGAACAAGGGTGCTGACCCTTGGGCTCCGCTGCGACCGATGCGTGTGATTGTATACAGTTGTGTCGCCACTGCAAGCTCTGGGATCGATGCCCTCCCAGAGCTTGATCGCCTGCGGCCTTAAGCTGCGGCGGCTTTGGCGGCCTCACACGCCAGCAGGATGCGCTCAGGCGTCGCCGGCGCCTCCATCCGCACCACCGCCTGGTGGCCCGCACTGGCCGCCACCGCGTCCTTGAGCGCGAAGAAGGCAGAGAGGCCCAGCATCAGCGGCGGCTCGCCAGTGGCCTTGCTGTGGAAGGGCGTGGGCTTGAGGTTGGCGTTGTCGAACAGCGTCACGTTGAAGTGCTCGGGCACATCGCCGGCCACCGGGATCTTGTAGGTGCTGGGGCCGTGGGTGAGCAGTTTGCCCTTTTTGTCCCAAATGCACTCTTCCATGGTCAGCCAACCCATGCCTTGCACATAAGCGCCTTCGATCTGGCCCTTGTCCAGCGCGGGGTTGATGCTGCGACCCACGTCGTGCACGATGTCCACGCCCTTGAGCCACCACTCGCCGGTGCGGGTGTCGATCTCGACCTCGCTCACCGCTGCGCCGTAGCAGTAGTAATAAAACGCGCGGCCGTTGAGGGTGGTGAAGTCGTACTTGATTTCGGGCGTCATGTAAAAGCCCGTGACCGACAGGCCCACGCGGTCGAGCCAGGCCTGTTTGGTCACAGCTGCCCATTCCACCGATTGGCCACCACCGTGCGCGGCGTTGTTGGCAAAAGTCACGGCATCAGGCGTGCAGCCGAGCATGCGCGCCGCCACCGGCGTTAAGCGCTCGCGCATTTGTGCGGTGGCGTTCATGATGGCTGCGCCGTTGATGTCGGCACCGCTGGAGGCGGAGGTGGCCGAGGCGTTGGGCACTTTTTGCGAATCGGTGGCGGTGATGCGCACTTTGTCGACGCTGATGCCCAAACCGTCGGCGCACACCTGCGCCATCTTGGTGTTGAGGCCCTGGCCCATTTCGGTGCCACCGTGGTTGCAGCTGACCGAGCCATCCATGTAAATCACCAACAGCGCGCCGCCCTGGTTCAGGTGCGTGGCGGTGAAGCTGATGCCGAACTTCAGTGGCACCAAAGCCAAGCCGCGTTTGCGGCTTTTGCTCTTGGCGTTAAAGGCCTGCACTTGGGCGCGGCGCTCGGCGTACTGAGACTCAACCTCCAACTGTGCAATCACCTTGTCGCCCACCCAGTCTTCGATCAGCTGGTTGTACTGGGTGGTCATGGTGTCGATTGAACCACTGACAGCCGGATCTTTGTAAAGATTGAGCTTGCGCACCTCCAGCGGGTCTTTGCCCAGTGTGGCGGCGATTTCGTCGATCACGGTCTCAATGCCAAACATGCCTTGCGGGCCACCAAAGCCGCGGAAAGCGGTGGCGCTTTGGGTGTTGGTTTTGCAGCGGTGGCTGATGAGCTTGAGTGCCGGGATGTGGTAGCAGTTGTCGATGTGCAAACAGGCGCGGTCGTTGACCGGACCCGAATAATCGGTGCTGTAGCCACAACGCGAAGCCAACATGATGTCGGCCCCCAGGATGCGGCCGTTGTCGTCAAAGCCCACGGTGTAATCGATGCGGAAATCGTGGCGCTTGCCGGTGATCATCATGTCGTCGTCGCGGTGCACGCGCAGCTTGACCGGCTTTTGTAGTTTGAACGCCGCCAAGGCAGCGCTCTGGCTGAAGATGCTGGCATTGCCTTCCTTGCCACCAAAGCCACCGCCCATGCGGCGGCAAATCACTTCCACATCGTTGGTGTGCAGGTTCAACGCGTGAGCGGCTTCGCGCTGGTTGCCGTCGGGGTGCTGGGTCGACACATACAGCGTGAGCTGGCCGTCTTCTTTGGGCACGGCATAAGTGATCTGGCCTTCGAGGTAGAACTGCTCTTGCTGGCCGGTGCGGGTGGTGCCCTGGATTGTGTGCGGCGCGGCGGCGATGGCAGCGGCGGCGTCACCGCGCACAATGCCTTTGGCCGGCATCACAAAACTCTGGGCGTCGAGCGCTTCTTCAATGGTCAGAATCGGCTTGAGCTCCTTGACCAGCACCTGGGCCTTGGCGGCGGCTTCGCGGGCGTAGAGCATGTCGCGCGCCACCACCACCGCCACCGCTTGGCCGAGAAACTCGACCTTGCCATCGGCGAGGAAGGGGTCGTCGTGCACGATGGGGCCGCAGTTGTTCTCGCCCGGAATATCCCGCGCCGTGAACACCGCCACCACGCCGTGCTCTTTCAGGATGACGTCGCGGTCGATGCCATCGCCAATCAGCTCACCGTGCGCCACTGGCGATTTGATAAGGGCCGCGTACAGCGTGCCAGCGACTTCCGGCATGTCGTCGGTGTAGGTGGCCCCGCCGGTCACATGCAAGTGCGCGGATTCGTGCACGATGTCTGCGCCCTGCTGGACGTGGGTGACGGGCAGCAGGTTTTTGATGTTGATGGGCGCGTTCATTTATGCCACCTCCGGCGTATGCTCTTCGATGAATTCCAAAACCAGGTTGCGGGCCACCAGCGAGCGGTAGGCCCAGGTGGCGCGCAAACCGTCGCGCGCCACAAAGCTGGCGGCAATCGCCGCGTCCAGGTCGGCCGCCGTCACATCAGTGGGCGCCTTGCCCTCGAGCACCGCTTCGAGCTTGGGCGCGCGGCAGGGCGAGGGAGCCAGGCCGTTGTAGGCCAGCTTCACACCGCTGAGCTTGCCGGCCTTGAGCGAGTAGGTAATGGCCGCGCAGGTGGCTGAGATGTCCTGCTCAAACCGCTTACTGACCTTGTGGGCGCGAAACACTTGGCCGGCCACGGGCTTCGGGCATTCAATGGCTTCGATGAACTCGCCGGGCTGCAGCACGTTGCTCTTTTGACCGGTGTAGAACTGGTCGAGCGCCACCGTGCGGTTCTTGTCGCCACGGCGCAGCACCAGCGTGGCACCCAGCGCCATCAGGCAGGGCATGGAGTCGCCAATCGGCGAGCCGTTGGCGATGTTGCCGGCCAGCGTCGCGGTGGAGCGGATCGGCGGCGAGCCGAAGCGGCGCAGCACCTCGGCAAAGTCGGGATAGGCCTCGGCAATCAGGGCTTCGACCTGCGTCAGCGACACCGTTGCACCCATGCGCCACGCCTTGGGTGTGTCGGTCACACGCTTCAATTCAGCCACGTTGCCCAGGTACATGATGTGCTCAGGCCGCTTGAACTGCTTGTTGACCTGCAGGCCAATTTCGGTGCTGCCGGCCAGCAGAGTGGTGCTTGGGTTTTTCACCAGATAGTCGGCCACCTCGGCCAAGGTGGCGGGCGACACAAATTCGTTGCCCTTCTTGGTGCGCACCACCGGCTGCACAATGATGTCGCCGTCTAGACTGAGCGTGGGCACCTTGCTGCGGGCAATGTCCTTGAGCAGAGGGATATCGGCTTGGTCGTCGATGGGCAAGTCGGCCTTGCGCGCACACGCCTTGGTGGCGGCGTCGATGATGGGCTTGTAGCCGGTGCAGCGACACAAATTGCCCGAGAGCGAATCGGTGATTTGCTGGCGATTGGGCTGTGGCACCACCTGCACCAAGTTGACCAGGCTCATGACAATGCCGGGGGTGCAAAAACCGCACTGCGAGCCGTGGCACTTGATCATCTCGTCTTGCACCGGGTGCAAGGTGCCATCGGGCTTTTTCAGGCTCTCCACCGTTTTGACCGATTTGCCGTCGAGCGTGGGCAGCAGCTGGATGCAGGCGTTGACCGGCACATAGTTCACCGCGTTGCCGGCGTCGTTGAGTTCACCCACCATCACCACACAGGCGCCGCAGTCGCCTTCGGCGCAGCCCTCCTTGGTGCCGGTGCGGTGGAGCTGTTCGCGCAGGTAGTCGAGAACGGTGGTGGTGCGGCGTTCGCCCTGGGCTTCGACGATGCGGCCGTCGAGCACAAAGCGCACAGTGTTGGTGACTTGGGTCATGGTGCGGGGGTGGGGAATCTGAGCCAAAACCCGCATTTTATTTTTTTTGCCGCTTTATGGGATTTTTATTATGGGCGCCATACCGCAGGGCTTATGGAGATGTGTCCAACATCAACAACTGTGCGGCCACCGCAGCGGCAATCACCGCCGGCTGTTTGCCGACAATGCCTGGCACTCCAATCGGGCAGGTGATGTGTGCCAACTCGGCATCGGCAAAGCCGCGCTGGCGCAGCCGGCTGCGGAAGGTGGCCCATTTGGTCTGGCTGCCAATCAAGCCCACAAACGGCAGATCGCCCTGCGCGCGCTGGCGCAGCAGGCAGGCTTGCACCACATCCAGGTCTTCGGCGTGCGAAAAGCTCATGATCAACACGCGCGAGCCCGCGGCCACATCGGCCACGGCGGCGTGCACTGGGTCCGAGTGCTCACACACCACATCGGCTGGCACCTGATCGGGAAAAATCTCGTCCCGGCTGTCGATCCAGCGCACCGCAAACGGCAACGGCGCCAGCGCCGAGACAATCGCCCGCCCCACATGCCCACCACCAAACAGCGCCAGCGGCCGAGCCAGCGGCCGCAAACGTTCGGCCAAGCCTTGCGTCTGACTGGCCGCCAGCGGCTCAAACAACAGTCGCACACGGCCTCCGCAGCACTGCCCGAGGCTCGGCCCCAAGGCCATGTCATGAGACCAATGCGCACTGGCAATGCCCAAGCGATCGCGGGCCTGCGCAATCGCTTGCCATTCCAAATGCCCCCCACCGACTGTGCCCCATACCTTGTCGCGTGACACCGCCATCCAGGCGCCGTCCTCGCGGGGCACGGACCCTTGGCCGTGGGCCACGGTCACCAGCACCGCCGGTTGGTTCACCAGATGTTGCAGAAAAAGCGCAAGGTCATTCGCCATGGCACAAAGACTGGGTTCACAATGCGGCCCTGCACGGGCCCGATGGGCTCCATTGTCGCTTCCCACAGTCTCACCCGTTCTTTCCTATGCCACAGACGACACCCGTCACCGCTCAATTCGCCTCCCACCTACCCAGCACCGCAGCGCGCGCTGTGGTGGTCGTGGGGGCCTTATGGCTGGCCTCGTGTGCCAGCCCACCGCCCCCGCCACCCGCAGCCCCGCCACCGCCACCCGTGCAGGCACCCGCACCGGCGCCTGCTCCGGCACCTGCTCCCGCGCCATTTACCGGCGTGGTGTCGGACGCCAACACCCCGCGCGAGTACCGCCGCGACGGTGCTCGCCACATTTACCGCTTGCACAGCGCACGCATTTTCAAAGGCAAGATGCCGCCCCTGCTGCAAGGCGTAGGCACCATGCAGCTGGAACTCGACGGCGTGGGCAATATTCGCTCATTCACCTGGATGCGCCCACCCAGCCACCCCAACGCCAAGGCCGAAATTGAGCGCTTGGTGCGCGCATCCGCGCCTTTTCCGGCACCCAAGCGCATGGGCCGGGTGGTCTACACCGACACCTGGTTGTGGGACAAGAGCGGTCGCTTCCAGCTCGACACTCTCACCGAAGGCCAGCTGGACCGCTGAGGGGTCCAGCCCTCGCGCGCCGGCGCAGCGCGGGGGCAGCCAGCTCAGCTGCCCCGGTAGGTGGAATAACTCCAGGGGCTGACCAGCAGTGGCACGTGGTAGTGCTGATCGGCGTGGGCCACGCCAAAATCGAGCGCCACCCGGTTCAAAAAATTCGGCTCTGCCAAGGCCACGCCCCTGGCCGCGAAATACGCTTGCACATCAAACACCAAACGGTACGTGCCCACCCGCAGGCTCGCGTTGTCGTACAGCGGTCCGTCGGGGTTGCGGCCGTCGGCGTTGAGGGCAAAGCGCTTGACCAAGGTGGCCTGCTCGCCATCGGCGGTGTACAGCGCCACCACCATGCCAGCGGCCGGGCAGCCGTGCATGGTGTCCAAAACGTGCGTGCTCAAACCCATCGGAAGTCTCCTGACACAAGGGTCGACCAGAAGCGGTCGACCAAAGTGTATACAGTTTTCGGCTTTGGGGCTATCATGCGCACATGGACAACCCCTCCAGCACCCACCTGATCGTCGAGTCGCTGACCCGTGCCATCGTGGAGCACCGCCTGCTGCCAGGCACCAAGCTGGCGGAACAAAAGCTCGCCGACCACTTTGGTGTGTCGCGCACCCTGGTGCGCCAAGCGCTGTTCCAGCTGTCGCAAAACCGCCTGATCCGCCTGGAGCCGGCGCGCGGCGCCTTTGTGGCCTCGCCCTCGGTCGAAGAAGCCCGGCAGGTGTTCGCGGTGCGGCGCATGCTGGAAATCGAAATGACGCGCGCCTTTGTGCGGCAGGTCACCCCCGCCAAGATCAAGGCCCTCAAAGACCACCTCGCCATGGAACGCAAGGCCGTGGCCGGGCCCGATGTGTCGGGTCGCACCGAACTGCTGGGCGACTTTCATGTGCGCATGGCCGAGCTCATGGGCAACCAGGTGCTGGCCGAATTGCTGGGCGATCTGATCTCGCGCTGCGCGCTCATCACATTGATGTACCAAAGCGCGCGCGCGGCCGAACACTCCACCGACGAGCACGCCCACATCGTCAAAGCCTTGGCCGACAAGGACGAAGCCCTGGCGGTGCGCCTGATGGAAGAACACCTGCAGCATGTCGAGGCCCATTTGGTCTTCGACCGCACCCCTCCCACCCACGACATTTCCCTGGCCCTGTCATGAGCGTGTACGACTCCACCCTGCCCTACCCCCGCGACCTGATCGGCTACGGCCGCGATGTGCCCCACGCACGCTGGCCCAACGGCGCTCGCGTGGCGGTGCAGTTTGTGCTGAACTACGAAGAAGGCGGCGAAAACTCGGTGCTGCATGGCGACAAGGCGAGCGAACAATTCCTGTCCGAAATGTTCAACCCGGCCGCCTTCGAAGCCCGTCACATCAGCATGGAAGGCATTTACGAGTACGGCTCGCGCGCGGGCGTGTGGCGCCTGCTGCGGGAGTTCGAACAGCGCGGTTTGCCGCTCACGGTGTTCGGTGTGGCCACTGCGCTGCAAAAACACACCGACGTCACCGCCGCGTTCAAAGAGCTGGGCTACGACATCGCCTGCCATGGCCTGAAGTGGATCCACTACCAACACGTGGACGAGGCGACCGAGCGCGCCCACATGGTCGAGGCCATGCAGATCATCGAAGGCCTAACCGGTGAGCGCCCGTTGGGTTGGTACACCGGCCGCGACAGCCCCAACACCCGCCGTCTGGTGGCCGACCACGGCGGCTTCGCGTACGACAGCGACTACTACGGCGACGACCTGCCCTTCTGGATGAAGGTGCGCAAAAGCGATGGCACCGACGCCCACCAGCTCATCGTGCCCTACACCCTGGACTGCAACGACATGCGCTTTGCGCTGCCGCAGGGCTATTCACACGCCGATCCGTTCTTCCAGTACATGAAAGACAGCTTCGATGCGCTCTACGCCGAAGGCGACCCGAATGGCCTGGACCGCCCGAAGATGATGAGCATCGGTATGCATTGCCGCCTGCTCGGGCGTCCGGGTCGCATCACTGCGCTGCAGCGGTTTCTGGACCACATCCAGTCGCACGAACAGGTGTGGGTGGCGCGGCGCGTTGACATTGCGCAGCACTGGCGCGCTCACCACCCGGTGGCCTGATCTTTTTCTTTAGAAAGTTGTTGATGTCTCGTGTGATTCGCAACGCCACCGCATGGGCGGTGGTCAGTCTGTTGGCGCTGAGCAGCGCCCACGCCCAAAACAACAAAGCCCTCACGGTGGCGCAGATCGTTCCTTTGTCGGGTCCGCTGGCCAATGTGGGCAAAGAAATCAGCCAGATCTCGGAAGCGGTGATCGCCGAACACAACCGCACAGCCGGCGCGGTGCGCTTGAACCTCAAAACTCTGGACGATGGCAACAACGCCGATCAGTCTGCGCAACTGGCCCAAGGCGTGGCCAATGAGGCGGTGGCGCTGCTGTCGTGTTTTGGCACCACCGGCTGCCTGGCCCAGCAAAAAGTGAGTGAGGCCTGGCAGCTGCCCCTGATCGGCCCCATCGCCGGAGCGGCGACTTTGCGTGGCCCCAACGCCAAACACACGTTTGCGGTGCGCGCCTCCGCGGCCCAAGAGGTGCAGCGCCTGCTCGGCTTTGTGTCGGCCATGGGCCTCACCCGGGTCGGTGTGGCGGTGCAGGACGACGGTTTTGGCCGCGCCTACGCCGCCGAACTGGACAAGCTGCAAGCGGGCTTTCCACAGCTGCAGGTGAAGCGCTTGGTGTTCGATCCCAAAGGCAGCGATTACCAGCCGCTCATTCAAGGACTGCGCGCGGGCAAACCCCACGCGCTGATCCTGCTGGCCAATGCCTCCCACTCCACCGCGCTGCTCAACGCATGGAAAGCGCAGGACAACTTGCCCTTCGTGCTCAATCTCGCCGGCCAGGCCAACGCGCTGTTTGCCGGCCGCATGCAGGGCTACACCGGCACCGCCGCTTTTGTGACCGTGGTGCCCAGCCCGTGGGAGAGCCGCACGCCTCTGCAACGCGACTACCAGCGCCTGGCACAAGAGGCCAAACTGCCGCCGTCTTACCTGGGTTTTGAAGCCTTCATCAACGCCCGGCTGCTGACCCAGGCGGTGCAAAAAGCGCAAGCCAGCAACGCACGCGATCTGCACAAGCACCTTGAAGCGCAACGCAACCTCGACTTGGGCGGCTACACCGTGAGCTACGCCGATCGTCGGCTGGGCTCGACCTTCACCGACCTGTCCCTGCTGCGCAAAGACGGCAGCTTCAAACACTGACATTGGCACGGAGCCCAGCATGCCCATCACCTTGTCCCAGCTCAACCACGCCAGCGTCGCAGAAGCGGCGCAGATGCTCGACGGCTTGTACGAGCATTCGCCCTGGATCGCCGAGCGGGCGCTGGCCCAGCGGCCGTTCAGCTCACTGGCGCACCTGAAACACGCCATGGCGCAGGTGCTCGACGCCGCTGGCCGAGACGCGCAGCTCGGCCTGATCCGCGCCCACCCAGAGCTTGCCGGCAAAGCCATGGTCAGCCAAACCCTCACCGCCGAATCCACCAACGAACAAACCAAGGCGGGCCTGACCGACTGCACGCCCCAAGAGTTCGCCAAGATCCAGCAACTCAACGCCGACTACAACGCCAAATTCGGTTGGCCCTTTATCTTGGCTGTGCGCGGCCCGCGTGGGGTGGGCTTGAACAAAACACAGATCATCGACGCGTTTGAGCGGCGCCTGCACGGTCACCCCGACTTTGAGTTGCAAGAGTGCTTGCGCAACATCCACCGCATCGTCGAGATTCGCTTGAACGACAAATTTGGTGTGGAGCCCACGCTGGGTCAGCGCGTGTGGGACTGGCAAGAACAACTCGCGCAACACTCCGACCCCGGCTTTGCCGAGTTGGGCCAACTCACCGTCACCTACCTGACCGACGCGCACCGCGCCTGCGCGCAGCGCATCAGCCACTGGATGAAAGACTGCGGGTTTGACGAAATCGAGATCGACGCCGTGGGCAACGTGGTCGGCCGCTACCACTCGGCAGAACAAGGGTTCGCCGTCGGGCAGCCCCAAGGCGAAACGCTCCCCCTCGGGGGGCAGCGACCCGCGCAGCGGCGCAGCGTGGGGGCACAGTACCTGATGACGGGGTCGCACTACGACACCGTGCGCAACGGCGGCAAGTACGACGGCCGCTTGGGCATCTTTGTGCCCATGGCCTGTGTGCAACAGCTGCACCAGCAAGGCCAGCGCCTGCCGTTTGGGATCGAAGTGGTGGCGTTTGCCGAAGAGGAAGGCCAACGCTACAAAGCCACCTTCCTGGGCTCGGGCGCGCTGATCGGCGACTTCAAACCCGAATGGCTGGACCAACAAGACGCCGACGGCATCACCATGCGCGCTGCCATGCAACACGCTGGCTTGAACATCGACGACATCCCCACGATTCAACGCAACCCTGGGCAGTACTTGGGCTTTGTGGAGGTGCACATCGAACAAGGCCCGGTGCTCAACGAAATCAACATTCCGCTGGGCGTGGTCACCTCAATCAACGGCAGCGTGCGCTACCTGTGCGAAGTGATCGGCACCGCCAGCCACGCCGGCACCACCCCCATGGACCGCCGCCGCGACGCGGCCTGCGCAGTGGCCGAACTGGCCCTGTACATGGAGCGACGCGCCGCACAAGACGGCGATTCGGTGGCCACCATCGGCCAGTTGCATGTGCCCAGCGGCTCGATCAACGTGGTGCCTGGTCGCTGCACCTTCAGCCTGGACTTGCGCGCGCCCACCGACGCCCAGCGCGATGCGCTGGAGCGCGACGTGCTGGGCGAATTGGCCGCCATTTGTGCGCGGCGTGGTGTGCGCCACCGCATCGAACAAACCATGCGCGCAGCAGCGGCCCCCAGCGCGCCCGAATGGCAAGCCCGCTGGGAGCGGGCGGTGCAAGCCCTCGGTGTGCCGCTGTTCAAGCTGCCCAGCGGCGCCGGCCACGACGCCATGAAGCTGCACGAAGTCATGCCGCAAGCCATGTTGTTTGTGCGCGGTGAAAACGCCGGCATCAGCCACAACCCGCTTGAATCCACCACGTGCGACGACATGCAGCTGTGTGTCGACGCCTTTTCCCATTTGTTGCACCAACTCGCCACGGAGACCGCATGAACGCCTACCAACAACTCGACGCCTGGGTTGAGCAGCATTTCGACGAGCAGGTCACTTTTCTGCGCGAGTTGGTGCGTGTGCCCACCGACACGCCACCCGGCAACAACGCGCCCCACGCCGAGCGCACCGCCGAACTGCTGGCCCCCATGGGTTTTGCCGCCGAGCGCCACGCGGTGCCCGCCGCCGAGGTGCAGGCCGCTGGCCTGCAAACCATCACCAACCTGATCGTGCGCCGCCGTTATGGCGACGGCGGCAAAACCATTGCGCTCAACGCCCACGGCGATGTGGTGCCGCCCGGCGAGGGCTGGACCCACCCGCCCTATGGCGGCGAGATCCAC
>CAMBOY010000066.1 GCA_945869245.1 Hydrogenophaga intermedia | reverse complement strand
TTGGGTCACCGAGACGATGCGGCTCATGGAGTAGATCCGGACGTAGAAACGGCCGATGTAGGCGATGAAGGCGGTCAGCACACCCACGGTGATGTCGCCCTTGCTCACCTGCCAGATGCCAAAGCCCCAGACCACCAGCAGACCCATGTCGGTGAGCAACGTCACGGTCGGGGTGAACAGGCTCCAGGTGGTGTTGATGCGGTCGTTGACCTCGAGGTTGAGCTGGTTGGCGCTGGTGAAGCGTTGCGCTTCGCGCCGCTCCTGGGCAAAGGCCTTGACCACCCGGATGCCCGGAATGGTGTCGGCCAGCACACTCGTCACATCGCCCCAGACCCGGTCGACCTTCTCAAAGCCGGTGCGCAGCCGGTCGCGCACCAGGTGGATCATCCAGGCGATGAAGGGCAGGGGCAGCAGCGTCACCAGCGCCAGCCAGGGGTTGATCGAGAACAGGATCACCGAGGTCATGCCCAGCATCAGCACATCGGTCGCGAAGTCCAGCGCATGCAGCGACAGAAACACCGATAGCCGGTCGGTTTCGCTGCCGATGCGCGCCATCAGGTCGCCGGTGCGTTTGGCGCCAAAGTAGTCCAGCGACAGCCCCAGCAGGTGCTCAAACGCGCTGGTGCGCAAATCGGCGGCGATGCGCTCGGACACCAGCGCCAGCAGCCAGGTGCGGGCCCAACCCAGGCCCCAGGCCAGCAGGCCGGCGCCGAGCAGGCCGCTGAGCAACCAGCCCACTGCCACCGGATCGATGGCCTGGCCGTTTTGGAACGGGATCAGCACATCGTCCATCAGCGGGATGGTGAGGTAGGGCGGCACCAGGGTGGCAGCGGTGGACGCCAGCGTCAGCACAAAACCCAGCAGCAGCTTCCAGCGGTAGGGATGGGCAAAGCGCCACAGCCGCAGCAGCACCCAGGTCGACGGCGGGCTCTCTACCTCGGGGTCGGCCAGTTCGTCCTCGTTGTCGGCGCTGCCGTGTTCAAACGCCCGCAGCAGCGCGCGCAGCTCAGTCTGCTGCCCCAGGGTGCAGTGCCAGCGCTGCAGCAGGGTGTCGCCGTCCATCAGGTCCAGCGTGGCCACGCCACCGTGGTCGCGCTCGCGCAGGCGGTGGTGGGGCTGGCGCTCCAGCGCGCTCCAGTCGGCTTGGGGTGCGGCACGCCAGCGCCAGTGGCCCGCGTGCAGCCGCAGCTCGCCGGCAGCGAAACGCCCGTGGGCGTCGATGTCGAGCGGCAGCCGCGCTAAGGGGGTGGCTGGGTCGGGAGGGGGTGTGGCATGGTCCATGAAGACCCGGATTGTCCGTCAGTCCAAGTGTTTCGAATCGGCAACAATTGCATTGACACCCATGCAATTGTTCGACGCCTTCCGCCTTGGTGACCGCAGCCATGGCGCGGACGGTTCCACAATACGTAGGAATCTGGGCCGGGCTTGACAGTCCGGCCTTTGTGCGTTTATTTGGCCAACCGTATGTCCGAACCTCGTCTTGCCCTGCGGGTGCTGCAGCACCGGTTTTTGGGGGGTCCCAATGTGTGGACTTTCCGCTCCGCCATGGAGGTGTGGCTGGACTTGGGGGAACTGGAGCAGCGACCGTCCAATACCCTCGCCGGACTGACCGAGCGTTTGCTGGCGTGGCTGCCGGCCTTGGAGGAGCACCATTGCGGCGTGGGCGAGCGCGGTGGCTTTATTCAGCGTTTGCGCGAAGGCACCTGGGCAGGTCACATTCTGGAGCATTGCGTCATAGAGCTGCTCAATCGCGCGGGCATGCCCACGGGTTTTGGCCAGACCCGCAGCACCAGCCAGACTGGCGTCTACCGCATGGTGTTTCGCGCCCGCAACGCCGCCACCGCCGAAGCGGCTTTGCACCATGGCGTGGCGTTGTTGCACGCGGCCATCCACAACGAGCCGTTTGATGTGGATGCGGCGGTGCAGCATGTGCGCGAGGTGATCGACGACACTTGGCTGGGTCCGTCGACCGCGGCCATTGTGGCGGCCGCCACCGAGCGCGGCATTCCGCACCTGCGGCTCAACGACGGCAACCTGGTGCAACTCGGTTATGGCGCACGCCAGCGCCGCATCTGGACCGCAGAGACCGACCTGACCAGCGCCATTGCGGAAAACATCGCCAGCGACAAAGACCTCACCAAAACCCTGCTGCAGGCTGCCGGTGTGCCGGTGCCCGAAGGCCGGGTGGTGGACAGCCCCGCTGACGCCTGGGACGCCGCACAAGACATTGGCTTGCCGGTGGTGGTCAAGCCGTCGGACGCCAACCACGGCCGTGGGGTGTCGCTGGAGCTGAGCGAGCGGGCCGATATCGAACACGCGTTTGGGGTGGCCGACGCCGAGGGCAGCGAGGTCATCGTCGAGCGTTACATCGCCGGCAACGAACACCGGGTGCTGGTGGTGGGCGGCCAAGTGGTGGCCGCTGCGCGGGGTGAAAGCCTGTGGATCACCGGCGATGGTGTGCAAGCGGTGCAGTCCCTGATCGATCAGCAGCTCAACAGCGACCCGCGCCGTGGCGAGGCCGAAGAGTTTCCGCTGGAGACCATCCGCTTGGAGCGCGAGCCGGCCATGTGCCTGTTGCTGGAGCGCCAAGGCCTGCAGGCCAACAGCGTGCCGGCCGCGGGCCAGCGTGTGCTGGTGCAGCGCAACGGCAATATGGCGTTTGAATGCACCGATGCGGTCCATCCTGAGGTGGCGTACGCCGTGGCTCTGGCAGCCAAGGTGGTGGGGCTGGACATTGCCGGTATCGATCTGGTCACCACCGATATTGGCCAGCCCCTGCACGCCAGCGGCGGCGCCGTGGTTGAGGTCAATGCCGGCCCTGGTCTGTTGATGCACCTCAAACCGGCGGTGGGGCAGCCCCGGCCGGTGGGGCAAGCCATCGTGGCCCATTTGTTTCCCGACCATGGCCCGATGGGCGACGGGCGCATTCCGCTGGTGGGCATCACGGGCACTCTGCAGTCGACCCTGCTGGCCCGCATCACCGGTCATCTGATGGGCCTGTCGGCTGGCTTGGTGGGGGTGGCGTGCCGCGACGGCATTCACCTGGGGCCGCGCCGCATGGAAAAAGCGGGTGCCGACTACTGGCAGCAGTGCCAGCGCCTGTTGATGAACCGCGACGTGCACTGCGCCGTCATCGAAAGTCGCCCCGACCTGATTCTGGACCATGGCCTGCCGTACGACCGTTGTGCGGTGGGGGTGGTGACCGACTTGGACGGCTGGCCCGATTTGGCGCGCCACGATATCCGCGACCGCAACAGCATGCCACGTGTGGTGCGCACCCAGATGGATGTGGTGTTGGCCAGCGGCGCGGCCGTGCTCGACGCGGATGCGCCCGATGTGGCGGCCCTGGCCGAGTACTGCGACGGTGAGGTGATTTGGACCAGCGCACAGCCGGTGCCCGCGGATGTGCCAGACCAGCAACGCAGCGTGCGTTGCCTCGAGGGCCGCATTTGCCTGATGCGCGGCACCGCCGTGCTGGCCGACGCGCCCTTGCCCGAACTGAGCGTGTTGGTGGCCCCGGAGGTGGTGTGCGCCGCCGCGGCCGCTGCTTGGGCGGCGGGGCTGGCGCCGGCGCTGATTGCGGCTGGGCTGGACAACTTTGGCGCCTTGCCGGGCGCCTGAACGCGACGATTGCGCTATGGATATATCCCGAATTCGCGCCCTGCGGGGCCCCAACCTCTGGTCGCGCCACACCGCTGTGGAGGCGGTGGTGCGTGTGGACGACGGCGACTGGTTGCTGCGTCGCCCGGGCTTAGACGCCGCTGTGCGCGAGCGCTTTCCCCAGATCGGCCCTTGGCCTTTGCCACTGGAGCAGATGTCGCTGGCCCATGTGCTGGCGCAGGCGGCGGTGGCCCTGCAAGCGCAGGCCGGTTGTCCGGTGAGTTTTCACCGCTGCACCGCCACGGTGGAAGCGGGCGTGTTTCAGGTGGTGGCCGAATACAGCGAAGAGTCGGTCGGGCGCGAAGCCCTGTCGGCGGCCGAGGCGCTGATCCGCGCGGCCATGGCCGCAGAGGCTTTTGACACACGGGCCCGCATCGCTGCGCTGCGCGACATCGACGAAGACGTGCGCTTGGGCCCATCGACTGGCGCGATTGTCCAGGCGGCTGTGGCGCGTGGCATTCCCTACCGGCGCTTGACCCAGGGCTCGTTGGTGCAGTTGGGCTGGGGCGCGCGCCAGCGCCGCATCTGGGCTGCCGAGGTCGACTCCACCAGCGCGGTGGCCGAGAACATCGCCCAGGACAAAGACCTGAGCAAAAACCTGCTGCGCGCCGCCGGTGTGCCAGTGCCGCTGGGCCGTCCGGTGGCCAGTGCGGACGACGCATGGGCGGCGGCCCAGGAGGTCGGCCTGCCGGTGGTGGTCAAGCCGCAAGACGGCAACCAAGGCAAAGGGGTGACAGTCAACATTGTCGACCGGGAGCATTTGGACTTGGCCTACCAGGCGGCGGCCGAATATGGCACGCCCATGGTGGAGAAATACCTGCCCGGCAGCGATTACCGCCTGCTGGTGGTGGGCGACCAGCTGGTGGCCGCCGCACGCCGCGAACCACCGCATGTGGTCGGCGATGGCGTGCACACTGTCACCGAGCTGGTGGAGCAGGTCAACCGCGACCCGCGCCGTGGCGACGGCCACGCCACTTCCTTGACCAAGATGCGCATCGACGACATTGCGCGGGCGCGGCTGCAGATTCAGGGCCACAGCCCCGACAGCGTGCCCGCCAAGGGCGAACGGGTGGTGCTGCGCAACAACGCCAACCTATCCACCGGCGGCACCGCCACCGACGTGACCGACGAGGTGCATCCCGAAGTGGCCGCTCGCGCGGTGGCGGCGGCGCGCATGGTCGGACTCGACATCTGCGGCGTCGACGTGGTGTGCGAAAGTGTGCTGCGCCCGCTCGAAGACCAAAGCGGCGGCATTGTGGAGGTCAACGCCGCGCCAGGTCTGCGCATGCACCTGCAGCCGTCTTATGGCAAGGGCCGCGCGGTCGGCGAGGCGATTGTGGACCACCTGTTTGCCCCCGGCGACAACGGGCGTGTGCCGGTGGTCGCAGTGACAGGCACCAACGGCAAGACCACCACCGCGCGTCTCATCAGCCACATCCTGGCGGTGCGCGGCTGGCGCGTGGGCATGACCAACACCGATGGCGTGCACGTCAATGGCCGTCAGACCGACAGTGGCGACTGCTCAGGCCCCAAGAGCGCGCGCAATGTGTTGAGCCACCCCGAGGTGGACGCGGCGGTGCTGGAAACCGCGCGCGGCGGCATGCTGCGCGAAGGGCTGGGCTTTGACCGCTGCGATGTGGCCGTGGTGACCAATATCGGCGCCGGCGACCACCTGGGTCTGAACTACATCACCACGGTAGAAGACCTGGCCGTGCTCAAGCGGGTGATTGTGCAAAACGTGGCGGCCCAAGGCTTTTCGGTGCTCAACGCCACCGACCCGCATTGTGTGCGTATGGCGGCGGTGTCGCCTGGCAAGGTGATCTTTTTTGCGGCCGACGCCAGCCAGCCGGCGCTGGCCACCCACCGCGCCCAGGGCTTTCGCAGCTTGTGGGTGGAGGGTGGGCATGTGGTGGCGGTGCGCGAAGGCGAGCGCCACACCATCGCACTCGACCAAGTGCCCATGACCCTGGGTGGCAAGCTGGGCTTCCAGATCGACAACGTCATGGCAGCGGTGGGCGCCGCTTGGGCGCTGGGGCTGGACTGGGCGCTGATCCGCCAGGCCTTGGCCAGTTTTGCGAGCGACACCCGCACCACCCCGGGGCGCTTCAATCTGCTGCAGTTCAACGGCGCCACGGTGATTGCCGATTACGGCCACAACCCCGACGCCATGCGCGCCTTGGTCGGTGCGGTACAGGCGCTGCCCGCGGGCACGCGCAGCGTGGTCATCAGCGGCGCGGGCGACCGGCGCGACGAAGACATCCGCGAGCAGACGCAGATTCTGGGGCAGGCCTTTGACGAGGTCATCCTCTACGAAGACGCCTGCCAGCGCGGTCGGGCGCCCGGTGAAGTGGTGGGCCTGTTGCGCCAAGGGCTGCAGGGCGCGAGTCGGGTGCGGCACATCGACACGGTTCAGGGCGAGTTCGCCGCCATCGACACGGCGCTGGGCCGACTCCAGCCGGGCGATGTGTGCCTGGTGCTGGTGGATCAGGTGGAAGAGGCCTTGGCGCATTTGCAGGCCCGCTGCCAGACGCGGTGATGGACGCCCCCCGCTGAGGCTTGGTGGCGCTGTGGCTCAGTCTGGTCGCATGATGCTGGTGAGCTCGTCGGCGTAACGGCCCAAGGTGCGGGCCAACTCTTGGCGCTGGTTGGGGCTCATGCTGTTGTGTACGGCGGCCAGTTGTGCGCAGCTGTGCCGCAAAAAGGCCTCGTTGTAGGCCTTGGCGTCGGGCGCGCTGGGGTTGAGCGCGCGTTCGGCCACCGCGCGCAGCGCGGTCTGCACCGCCATGGGAGCCGCTGCGGTGTCGCCTGCTGGGCGGTTACCGTGGCTGGCCTGCACCAAGCGAATGGTGTCGCGCATGTCTTGCTGGCGGCGTTGGCGCTCGGCGAAAGCGCGCTGGGCGTCCCACGGCGAGCGGTCGAGCCATTGGCGCAACAGCGCCTCTTGTTCTGGGCTCACGCTGCCATAAAACTGTTTGAGCCGTTTGCTGGTGCGTTCTACCCGTTTGTCGGTGCGCGCTTGGGTGTTGCCATCGACAAAGTCTTGTCGAAAGTCCCGGTTGCTGTCGGCCTGTTTGCGCTCTAGGCGCTGCAACTGTGCTGGCTGCAGCTGCAAGCTCATGCGGGCCAGGGCGGGCAGCACCTGGTCCAGCGCCTGCAGGCCCCGGCCACGCAGCCACTCCACCTCGCGGCACACTTGGTCGGCGCTCCAGTCGTTGCGAGCCTGGGCTTGCCAGCGGCGCAGCTGGCTGGTGAGCTCGGGCAGACCTTGCTGGCGGTGCCAAGCAAAAAAGGCGTCGACATCTTGGCGCACCAGCGGGCTCTGGGCGTCGCTCAAGCCCACTTGCCCGTTGATCCACCAATAACTCAGGTTGGGGGCCTGCCGGTAGGCCACTTGCAGCGCGCTACAAGCCATTAGGCCGACCACCACGGCGCCCGTGAGCAGCCAGCGTCCGGCGCGCATCCAATGCCCACCGATAATCGGAGCTTTCTTGGTGGTGTGCGTCTGTGGCATGCCGCCCAACGGATTCGAGGTGGTCATGTCGTTCCCTGTGGATGTGGTGGTGATGGCGGCGGGCAAAGGCACCCGCATGAAAAGTCAAAAACCCAAAGTGTTGCACCGTTTGGCCGGTCGCGCTTTGGCCCAGCGGGTGTTGGACACCGCTGCGGGGTTGAACGCTCGCTCGGTGGTGGTCATCACCGGCCACGGAGCCGATCAGGTGGAAGCCGGCCTGCGCGCGCCACTGCTGGCCAGCGGCGCGGCGGTGCCGCTGCAGTTTGTGCGGCAAGAGCCCCAGTTGGGCACCGGCCACGCAGTGCAGCAGGCCGAGCCGGTGCTGCCCGACGACGGCGTGACCTTGGTGTTGTCGGGTGATGTGCCCTTGACCGAAGCCGCCACGCTGCAGGCGCTGCTCTCTGCCTGCGCCGGTCAGCACCTGGCCCTGCTCACACTCAACATGCCCGATCCGGCCGGTTATGGCCGTATTGTGCGCGCAGCCGACGGTGCGGTGCAGGCGATTGTGGAGCACAAGGACGCCAGCGACACCCAGCGCGCCATCACCGAAATCTACAGCGGCATCATGGCTGTGCCCACCCGCTTGCTGCGCGGCTGGCTGGCGCGGCTGGACAACCGCAACGCACAAAACGAGTACTACCTGACCGACGTGGTGAAGTTCGCTGTGGCCGACGGCTGTGTGGTGCTGGGGCACTGCATCAGCGATGCGTTGCAAGTGGCGGGCGTCAACAGCCCGGTGCAACTCGCCGCGCTGGAGCGCGCGCACCAGCGGCGGGTGGCGCATGCGCTCATGGAGCAGGGCGTGCGACTGGCCGACCCGGCGCGCATCGACCTGCGCGGCACGCTCGAATGTGGGCAAGACGTGGACATCGACGTCAACTGCGTGTTCGACGGCTGTGTGCGCATCGGCGATGGGGTGCGCATCGGCGCGAACTGTGTGATCGCCAATTGCCGCATCGAGGCCGGCGCGGTGATCCACCCTTTCACCCACATCGACGGCGAGCAAGCCGGCGCCACCGTGGGCGCGGGTGCGCTGATTGGCCCGTTTGCGCGGCTGCGCCCGGGCGCGCAGCTGGGCGCCGAGGTGCACATCGGCAACTTTGTGGAAGTGAAAAACTCCACCATGGCCCGGGGCGCCAAGGCCAACCACCTGGCCTATTTGGGCGACGCCACGGTGGGCGAACGGGTGAACTACGGCGCGGGCAGCATCACCGCCAATTACGATGGCGCCAACAAACACCGCACTGTGATCGAGGCCGATGTGCACATTGGCAGCAACTGTGTGCTGGTGGCGCCGGTGACCATTGGCGCGGGCGGCACAGTGGGCGGCGGCTCGACCATCACCAAAAACACCGAGCCGGGGGCGTTGAGTGTGGCCCGTGGCAAGCAGACCAGCGTGGCGAATTACCAGCGCCCGCAGAAAAAGCCGGCGGGTGGGTGATCGGCTTTAGGGCTTGGTTGCCGCTTGTGCCCGGCGGGTGGACAGTGGGGCGGGATCGGTGGCGCTGTGGCCGGGTTCGTCCGCTTTGCCCAGATCCATCAGGGTGTTGAGCCCCATGACCACCTCGGACTCGCGAAACCGTGTGCTGGCGTAAAGCGAGTCTTGCGCGTCGAGCTGTTTTTTGAGTGTTTGTAGCACCTTGGCTTGGTGGGTGGCGGCGGCGCGATTGAGGCCAGCGTCGCGCACATGGGCCAGGTCGAGCTGGCGGCGCAAATCGGCTGGCCGGGGCATGCGGTCCACCGATTGCCGCAAAAACACCAGCCGGATACCCGCCGACTGCAGCAAGCGGTTTTTGAGTTTGAGCGCGGAGTCGCGCTCTTCCACCTTGCTCAGGTGGTAGCGCTCCAGATCAAATGCGAATTGGGGCATGCCTTGGTGGTCGCACACCACATAGTCCACCTGATGCGGCTGGAGCGCCTCGTGTGCGGGCGCACCCGCGTGTGGGTCGGCAGGCGCCAGCAGCTGCACCAAAGGCACGCGGGTCAGCACCGTCTGGCCCGGAAACACCATGTGCAAATAGCCCAACATGGGCATCAATTCGGCGGGTATCAGCGACTGGCGGGTGTAGCGCGAGCGCCCCGATAGCGTCTGGGCCGACGCGCGCGCGCGCCGCTCGCGCGGCCACACGGACCACGCCAGCGCGCAAAGCACCACAATCGCCAGCAAAGACAACCATTCCACACGCATAAATCTGACGGATTATTATTTCTAACTGGGAGAGAGAGAATCGATCCCATATTGTCACTTTAGCTTGCATTTATGCCATGTGCGGGCGGTGTTTTTTACTCAGTCCTGTGTGAAATCTCACTGTTCGGCCGTTCACCGGCCGAGCGGTGCCAGCGGCAGGTAGGGGGCGAATTTGCTGCGTTTGGTGCTGAAAAATGCCTTCACGTTGCGCACCGAGCTGTCGGCGGTGAATAGGCGTTGCCCCATGGCCAAGTGCGCTGGCATGTCGGCGCAATGGGTCACCAGCACAAAGTCGGGCCCGGGGCTGACCCGGTAGCACTGCTGCACCGTTGGTTCGGCCACCGCCCGGGTTTCGAACCCGGCCAAGGTGGCTTCGTCTTGGCGCTCCAGCGTCACCTCAATCACGGCGGTCAAGCCGTGGCCCAGGGCTAAGGCCAGGCGCTGCGGATTGAGCACCGCCAGGCGCTGCTCAATCAGGCCCAAGCTCTCCAAGCGACGGGTGCGCCGCAAGCAGGTGGCGGGCGACACCGCCAGCCGCTCGGCCAAGGCCAAGTTGCTCAGCCCCGCGTCGCGCTGCAGCGCGTCGAGCAAACGCAGGTCGGTGGCGTCTAAAGATATTGTTTCATTTTCTTCTGACATATGAAATTTTATTCCGTATCAAGTTTTATGAGAAATAAAGTGCCGAATAATAATTGAATTTGATCATTCATTTCTTCCTCGCAAGGGTAGCATCGGCCCCACGCTTGAACAACAAGGATTTCAGTATGTGTGGCATCGTCGGCGCCGTTTCCCATCGCAACATCGTTCCCGTGCTGGTGCAAGGCTTGCAGCGGCTGGAGTACCGGGGCTACGACTCCTGCGGCGTGGCGGTGCACGCCGCGAGCTTGAATGGCCACAGCGGCGGCCTGCAGCGCGCGCGCAGCACCGCCCGCGTGGCCGAGCTGATGGAGCAGGTGCAGACCGATCAGATCGCAGGCGGCACCGGCATCGCCCACACCCGCTGGGCCACCCACGGCGCGCCGGCGGTGCACAACGCCCACCCGCATTTCAGCCACGGCACCGGTGTCGGCGCGGGTGTGTACAGCGGCGACACGCCGCTCAAGCCCGGCCGGGTGGCGCTGGTGCACAACGGCATCATTGAAAACCACGACGAGCTGCGCGCCGCCCTGCAAGCCAAGGGCTACGAGTTTCTGAGCCAGACCGACACCGAGGTCATTGCGCATTTGGTGGACAGCCTGTATGACGGCGACTTGTTTGAAGCGGTCAAGGCCGCGGTGCTGCAGCTGCACGGCGCCTACGCGATTGCCGTGTTCCACAAAGACGAGCCGCAGCGCGTGATTGGCGCGCGCGCTGGCTCGCCGCTGATTTTGGGTGTGGGGCCAGGCGAAACCTTTTTGGCCAGCGACGCCATGGCCCTGGCCGGCGTGACCGACCAGATCGTGTATCTGGAAGAAGGCGATGTGGTCGATATCCAGCTCGGCAAATACTGGATCGTGGGCCGCGACCACAAGCCGGTCGAGCGCACCGTGAAAACCGTGCACGCCCACAGCGGCGCGGCCGAACTCGGGCCGTATCGCCACTACATGCAAAAAGAAATCTTCGAGCAGCCGCGCGCCATCGCCGACACGCTCGAAGGCGTCGAGGGCATCACGCCCGAGCTGTTCGGCGACGGCGCCTACAGCACCTTCAAGGCCATCGACAAGGTGCTGATCCTGGCTTGCGGCACCAGCTACTACAGTGGCTGCGTGGCCAAGTACTGGATCGAAGCCATTGCCAAAGTGCCCTGTGCGGTGGAGATCGCCAGCGAATACCGCTACCGCGACTCGGTGCCCGACCCCAAGACGTTGATCGTCACCATCACCCAAAGCGGCGAAACCGCCGACACCCTGGCCGCCCTGCGCCACGCGCAGAGTCTGGGCATGACCCACACGCTCACCATCTGCAATGTGGCCACCAGCGCCATGGTGCGCGAATGCCAACACGCCTATGTGACGCGCGCCGGCGCCGAGATCGGCGTGGCGTCCACTAAGGCCTTCACCACGCAGCTCGCGGGCCTGTTTTTGCTGACGCTGGCGCTGGCGCAAACCAAAGGGCGACTGAGCGACGCGGACGAGGCCATGCACATCAAGGACATGCGCCACTTGCCCGCCGCGCTGCAAGCCGTGCTGGCGCTGGAGCCCCAAATCATCAGCTGGGCCGAAGACTTCGCCAGCAAAGAAAACGCGCTGTTTTTGGGGCGTGGCACACATTACCCCATCGCGCTGGAAGGCGCTTTGAAGCTCAAAGAGATCACCTACATCCACGCCGAAGCCTATGCGGCGGGTGAGTTGAAACACGGCCCGCTGGCCCTGGTGACCAGCGCCATGCCGGTGGTGACGGTGGCACCCAACGATGTGCTCTTGGAAAAACTCAAGAGCAATATGCAAGAAGTGCGCGCGCGCGGTGGCGTGCTCTATGTGCTGGCCGACGGCGACACAAGAATAGAAAGCAGCGAAGGCGTGAACGTGATCCGCATGCCGGAGCACTACGGCGTGCTCTCACCCATCTTGCATGTGGTGCCACTGCAGTTGTTGTCGTATCACACGGCTTGTGCGCGCGGGACGGATGTGGACAAACCGCGGAATCTGGCCAAGAGTGTCACCGTGGAGTGAGCGTATTGGCTCAAGGCTGCTCTTGCGCCAGTGCCCAGGCAATGGCGCCTTTGTCTTGAATCGCCAGCTTGGCATAGACCTGGCGCAGGTGGTGCCTGACGGTGGATGGTGCCATGTTGAGGGTGCGTGCCACCTCCTTGTAACTGTGGCCCTGCGCGAACTGCAAGGCCACGGCTCGCTCGCGAGGGGTCAGCCGGTCGCTGCGCGGTGTGCTGCGCGCGGTGACGATGCGCAAGTCGCCATGGGCTTGGATGTCCACGGTGATGC
>CAMBOY010000065.1 GCA_945869245.1 Hydrogenophaga intermedia | reverse complement strand
TGGTGCTCAGCGGCACGGTGGCTCAGGCGCTGCTCGCCGGGGAGGTGCTGCGGGTTTACGACGGCAGCACCTATTTGGGCAATGCCACGGTCACGGGCACCGACTGGAGCTTCAGCGACCCACGTACGCTCAGCCACAACCAGAGCCTGAGCTACACCGCCCGGGTCGGCGACACCGCCGGCAACCAGGCCGCGCCCAGCAACACCTACTCCGCCACCATCGATACCCAGGCGCCGGCCACCACCGCCACCATCACCGGGGCCGACGACAATGTGGGACCGGCGACTGGCAATGTGGCCAGCGGCGGCGCTACCAACGACACCACACCCACCCTCAGTGGGAGCTTGAGTGCGCCGCTCGCGGCGGGTGAAACCGTGCGGGTGTACAACGGCAGCACCTATGTGGGCAATGCGGTGATTGCGGTGGGCGCCACCGCCTGGACCTTTGATGTACCAGCCTTGGCGCACGGCGACACCCCGTCCTTCACCGTTCGGGTCACCGACGCGGTGGGCAATGAAGGCAGCGCCAGCAACGCCTACGCGCTCACCATCGACACCCAGGCGCCGACCAACGCCACCACCACCATCACCCCAGCGGACGTGACCGCCGACAACATCGTCAACAGCGACGAGGTCACTGGCGGGCTGACGCTCACCGGCACCGTCGTGGGTACCTTCCGCGAGGGCGACGTCATCACGTTGGATGTGAACGGCACCTTGTACTCCACCACCGTGGCGGCCTCTGGCGCCTATGCGGTGGCTGTGACCGGCGCCGATCTGCTGAACGACACCGACCGCAGCATCGGTATCTCGCTGCAGGCCAGCGACGCAGCGGCCAACGTGGGTACCGTCACCGCCACCAAGACGTACTTGGTCAACACCGCACCGGTCGATGGCGACGAAACCCCTGCGGCGACCGAAGGCCAGGCCTTCACCCCGGTCAATCTGTTGGACAACGCCAGCGACGCCGACAGCGACGCCATGACGGTGACCGTCAACAGCACCACCGGCACCTATGCCGCTTTGGTCACGGTCACCAACGGCATGCTCTCGGTCAACACCGCCGACGCCAGCCTCAACGCCTTGGCGGCCGGTGCCACCTCGCAGGTGGTGGTCAACTACACCGTCGGTGACGGTCGCGGTGGCAGCAACACATCGACCGCTACCGTGACCATCACCGGCGCCAACGACGCGCCCACGGTGTCCACCACCTCGGTGGGCAACAACAGTGCGCTGTATGCCACCCGACAAGCGGGTGTCAATGCGCTCAGCGTGCCCGGCATCAACGGAGCGCCTGCGTCCAACACAGCGCCCGCCGGTTGGACGGCAGGGAACTCGCCCGATATCAACGACTACTCCAACACCACCTGGGCGGGGACATACGACCTCAGCAACCTCGACGGGGTGTCGTCGGATGGCGGGTCTTTTGTGAACCTGGTGTCACAAGCCGGCGGCTACACCGAATGGATTACCACCAACCTAACGTCGCTGACCGTCAACGCCACCTACCGCATTGCGGTGGAGTGGCAGCAAATCACCCTGATGCGGGTGGGTGGTGGCACCGACAACTACTCGGGCGGCCAGCTGCTGTTGTTTACCGACAGCGTGGCAACGCCAGCCGTGGTGTACAACTCGTTCGGTTTGGCCGACGGCTGGCAGCGCGCGATCTACACCTTCACCGCCACCCAGACCACGCACGAACTGACCGTGACCATCGACGGTGTCAACGGCATCGCCGGTGGGTTTAACAATGGCGCGATTGTGGTCGACTCCCTGACCGTCGCGCAGTACGAGCCCGCCACCTATGTGCGGTCCAACGGCACGACGGTGGCCACCCTGTTCCCGGCCGCCAACGTGGCCGACGCCGACGCGGGCGGGACTTTGCTTGGCTACGCCATCACATCCGCCGCCAACGGCACGACCGGTGGCTGGGAGTACAGCCCCGACGGTGGCGGCAACTGGTTCAGCCTGTCGACCGCCAGCCTCAGCAACGCCTTCTATTTGTTGGGGACCGACCGGGTGCGCTACACCGGCCTGATCGGCAGCAACACCCGGCTCGATATGGTGATGGTGGACAACACCGGGCCCGCTCCGCATGGCGCCAATTTGCAAGCCACCACCATCGACGTCAACACCCGCGGCGGCACCACGCCGTTCAGCGCCGATGTGGTGACGCTCGCGGCCAACGCCGCCCCGGTGTTGATCGACTTGGACGGCGATGGCCGCATCAGCTACAGCACCATCACCGGCGACATCAACCTCGACGGCCTGGACGACCAGGCCAACTGGGTGGCGGCCAACGACGGCATCTTGTTCCACGACAAGTTGGGCGACGGGCAGCTGCACAGCATGGACCAATACGCCTTTGCCCAGTACGGTGGCAACACCGACCTGGAAGGCTTGGCCATGGCGTTCGACGGCAACCAAGACGGTGTGTTCGACGCCCAGGACGCGGCCTTCGGCAGTTTTAAGGTTTGGCAAGACCTGAACCAAGATGGCGCGGTCGACGGCGGCGAGCTGCATTCCTTGCTGTCGCTGGGCATCACCGCGATCGCCCTGAATAGCGACGGTGTGGAGCGCAGCCCGGTGGCGGGTGTGACCGAGCACGGCCACAGCCAGGCCACACTGGCCAACGGCGGCTCGCTGCTGGTGGTGGACGCCTCGTTGGACTACCAGCACGGTGCCGATCTGGCGGCCCAAGCCGCTGAGGCTGAGCGCGTGCGAGCGGCTTCGGTGATCTAATGGGTGTGCCGCTCAGGTGCGGGGAAGCTGCTGAAAGTGGCACTTTCCCCACTTCTGCCACACTCCATGTCGAGACCAAGGCGAGGCGACACCTACAATTGGCCCGTTTTATTGTCAGCCTTTTGTTTGCCCGATGTGGGTGTCTTATGGGAACTTCACACCAATGGCCATGACCCTTGCGCCCTTCCGTCGAGCGGGCTTGTGGCTGCTGTGCAGCCTGGTGTGGTCAACCGCCGCCGCTGCCGACGCCGATCACGCGATCGAATCCTTGCTCAACCGCGCCTTGGACCGCAACCCGTCGGTGCGCGCCACGGTGGCGCAGGCGCAGGCAGCCGACCAAGACATCGACGTGGCCAAACTGGGCCGTTTGCCCTCGGTGCAGGTCACCGGAGAAGCCAACACCACGGCCAATGGTTCTTCATTGGTGGTGGAGCAGCCTTTGTGGGCCGCTGGCGCCATCACCGCCCGCATCGACGAAGCCAAACGCTTGGCCGATGTGAGCAAGGCACAAATTGATGTGTCGCGCGGCCAGATTGGCCTGCGCATCGTCGACGCTTGGCAGAGCCTGATGGACGCCACCGCCGCACTCAAGGTGAACCAAGAAGCCTTGCAGCAATACGAGCGCTACGAGGCACTGATGCGGCGCCGGGTCGATGCCCAGGTGTCGGCCACCATCGAACTGCAACTCTTGGCCTCGCGCACTTTGCAAGCCCGTGTGGATGTGAACGAGGCCCGCACGCTGCAGCGCGTGGCCTTGTCGCGGCTGGAGCAAATCGCCGGCGACAAAATTCCGGCCGAGCAACAAGCCGAATTGGCGCAGACTTTGGGCGCAGATGCCTTGCAGGCTGCCGCCACGGTGCAGCGTTTGGAAGCCTTGTTGCTGTTGTTGGAACAACACCCGTCCGTGCGCCGTGCGCGGCACGAAACCGAAGTGGCCCAAGAGCGCCTGACCCAGCAACGCGCCTTGGCCTGGCCCCAGGTGGTGCTGCGCTACCGGCGCCAGATCACCGGCACCATCGCTGCCGGTGCCGACCGCGACCAGATTGGTCTGGCCCTGAACTACGCGCCGGGCGCCGGTTTCTCCAGCGTGGCGCGCGCCGGTGCCGATGCCCAGCGCTTGGTGGGCTTTCAACTCGCCACCGAAGCGATTGCGCAAGACCTGACCGAGCAAATCCGGGTCGAGTGGGAAAGCCTGCGCCGCGACATTGACCGCCAGGGCGTGCAACGCCAGGCGATTGGCAGCGCCCGCGAGGTGCTGGAGTCGTACGAACGCCAGTTTGTGGCCGGCCGCAAAAGCTGGCTCGATGTGCTCAATGCGCTGCGCGATCTGACCCAGAGTGAAATTCGATTGACGCAGGCCCAGGCCAGCGCAACCGCCGGGCTGTATCGCCTGCGCTTGCGTTCTGGCGCTCTGCCTGGTGACAACCATTGGAAGGTACAACCATGAGCGCTGAGGAAACTTCGCCACTGCAATGGGCGCTGTCCCAGCTGGCCCGTCAGCAGGGATTGCCGCTTGACGCGGTGCGGCTGCAGGCGGCCCTCAAGCCGATGGAGGTGCCCGGACGCATCTTGCAAAAGCAGGACATCGACCGCCTGGTGCGCCAGCTCGGCTGGCAAAAAAGCAAGGTGCTGTCGCGCCCCGACCGCGCCCACCTACCCTTGTTGGTGCACAGCGCCCAGCACGGCTGGGGCTTGCTCACCGATGGCTTGGAGGGCAAACAATGGACGGTGCGCACCTCGCAAGGCCCAGCGTCGACCGACGACGCTGCCGATTTCAAGACCATTGTGCGGCTGGTGCCGCCCGATCTGCGCCGTCTCTCGGGCGAAGACAGCTTCAAAAGCCGCTTGGTCACCCATTTGCGCGAATTCAAGGGCACCATCGGTGAGGCCATCACCGCTTCATTGCTGATCAACATCTTGACAGCGGTGGTGTCGTTCTTCTCCTTGCAGGTGTACGACAAGGTCATTCCCAGCCGCAGCATCGACACCCTGATCGTGATGTTTGTGGGTGTGCTCATGATCATTGGCTTTGAATGGCTGATGAAGTGGGCGCGCTCGCGCGTCATGGACACCGCCGTGGTGGGCATCGACAGCCGGCTCTCGCGCGAGGTGTTTGAACGCTTGTTGGCGGTGCGGCTCGACCAAATGCCCAGCTCGGTCGGCTCCTTGGCTTCGCAGCTGCGCGGCTACGAACAGGTGCGCAGTTTCTACACCGCCAGCACGCTGTTTGCCCTGGTGGATGTGCCGGCGGCGATCATTTTTGTGGTCATCATTGCCTTGGTGGCCAGTCCGATGCTGGCCGTGGTGCCGTTCCTGATGGCGGTGGTGGCCTTGGTGGTCGGTTGGTTTTTCCGCCGCCGGGTGCAAGAACTGGCGCAAGCTGGTGTGCGCGAATCCAATATGAAGACCGGCTTGCTGGTCGAGGCGGTGGAGGGGGCCGAAACCATCAAGGCCGCGCAGGGCGGCTGGCGTTTCTTGTCCAAGTGGATCGATCTGAGCAGCGCAGCCATCGGCAACGACCTCAAGATGCGCCACACCAACGACGGGCTGCAGTACTTCTTGGCCAGCATCCAGCAAATCAGCTACGCCTGTCTGGTGGCGCTGGGGGCGTGGCTGGTGGTGCAGGGCAACATCACCATGGGTGCGTTGATCGCCAGTTCCATTTTGGGTGGCCGCGTGCTGGCTGCGGTCATGATGCTGCCCAGCCTGATGGTGCAACACGCCCACGCCACCGCAGCGGCCGACGGTATCGATGGTCTGTACAAGTTGCAGACCGACCACGACCCGCAGGTGCGCCCGCTCACGCCCAGCAACCTGAGCGGCAACTACAACGCGGAAAACCTGCTCTTCACCTACCACCGCGACGCACCGCCAGCGGTGCAGGTCAAGCAGCTGCAGTTCAAGGCCGGCGAACGGGTTGGCATCTTGGGTCCGATTGGTTCGGGCAAATCGACTCTGCTCAAAATGCTGGCTGGTCTGTACCGCCCGACCCAGGGCCGGGTGCTGATCGATGGGCTGGACATGAGCCACATCGCCCGCGAGGCGCTCACCCGCCAGGTGGGCTACTTGCAGCAAGACCACCGGCTGTTCCAGGGCAGCTTGCGCGAAAACCTGCTGGTCGGCCTGCCCGACCCGGGCGACGATGTGCTCAAAGAGGTGATGAGCCAGACCGGTTTGCTGCAGCTGGTGTCCGCGCACCCGCTGGGCTTGGACCTGCCGATTTTTGAAGGCGGCAAAGGCCTCTCCGGTGGGCAGAAACAACTGCTGGCCTTCACCCGCATGGTGCTGGCGCGTCCCAGCGTGATGCTGCTCGACGAGCCCACCGCGTCCATGGACGACGGGCTGGAGGCCCGCTGTCTGCAGGTGCTGCAAAGCCCCGAACTGGCCAACAGCACTTTGCTGCTGGTGACCCACAAAATGTCTCTGCTGCCTTTGGTGCAGCGCCTGGTGGTCGTGGCCCAGGGCCGAGTGGTGATGGATGGCCCGCGTGATGCGGTGCTGGCCCAGCTGCGCAACAACAGCGCACGCGCCACCCAGGCGCTGGCCGCCAACACCTCCCCCGTCGAATCGCCGCCCCAAGCCGCTCTGGAGAGCCAAGCATGACCAAGCCGCCCCTGATCGCCCATTCCGACATCGATGTACCGTCCAACACCCGGGTGCGTTTGACGCTCTGGGTGGCGGCGATCTGTTTGATCGCACTCACCGTCTGGGCCGCGCTCACCGAGATCGACCAAGTCACCCGCGCCCCTGGGCAGATTATTGCCAGCTCGCGCACCCAGGTGGTGCAGGCGGTCGATGGGGGTGTGCTGCGCGAGCTCAAGGTACAAGAAGGTCAGACCGTCAAGACCGGCCAGTTGCTCGCCACGTTGGAGAAAGCCCGTGCCCAAGCGGCAGTCGACGACAGCCGCGCCAAAGTGGCGGCCTTGCGCATCACCTTGGCGCGCCTGCGCTCCGAGGTGTACGGTGGGCCGCTGGTGTTCGACGAAGATCTGCTGGCCTATCCCGAGCTGATCGAAAACCAGAAGAACCTGTTCAACCGCCGCCGCACCGCCTTCACCGAAGACATTGCGGCCCAACAAAAAGTGCGTTCGGTGCTCAGCGAAGAGCTGGCCATGAACAAGAAGCTCGAAGCGGCGGGCGATGTGAGCAAGGCCGAGGTGCTGCGCCTGGAGCGCCAGGTGGCCGAAATCGACGCCCAGATCACCGGGCGGCGCAACAAGTTCTTCCAAGACGCCCAGACCGAAATGGCCAAGGCGCAGGAAGACCTGAACACCCAAAGCGAGGCGCTCAACGACCGCACCCAGTTGCTGGACCAAACCGATCTGATCGCACCGGCCGATGGCGTGGTGAAAAACATCAAGGTCACGACCTTGGGTGGCGTGGTGCGCTCGGGCGATACGGTGATGGAACTGTTGCCCACCGATGGCTCCTTGATTGTGGAAGCCAAGGTCCAGCCCTCGGACGTGGCCTGGGTGCGTTTGGGCCAACAAGCCAATGTGAAGCTCGACGCCTTCGACTTCAGCATCTTTGGTGGCTTCAAAGGCGATGTGGTCTACGTCAGCCCCGACACCCTGAACGAAGAGACGCCCCAAGGCCCCAAGCCCTATTACCGGGTGCACATCCGCATCGGCGAAAAAGAGTTCACGGGCGCCCGGGCCGATCGGCTCGAAGCGCTGCCCGGTATGACCGCCCAGGTCGACATCTTGGCGATGCGCCGCACTGTGCTGTCCTACATCGTCAACCCGGTGAGCAAAATCTTCACCCAGGGTCTCAAGGAACTCTAAGGCTCTGCCTTCAAGCCTGTGCCGTCTGCCACACCAAGGTGGCGGCGGCCAGGTCTTCGAGCGCGGTGCCGACCGACTTGAACACCGTGCGCTCCTGCGCCTGCATGCGGCCGCGCGCCACGCCCTTGCACAAGGTGGTCAGTGTGCCCCTCACATCGGCTTCGCTGATGACGCCGCGTCGCAGCGGCTCCAGCAAATCTCCGCTTTTCTTCAGCGCCTCTTCGGTGTCCACAAACAGGCGCGCGCCCTGCAGGCAAGCGTCGTCCGCTTCGCGCATGGCGGGTGTGAAGCTGCCAATCAAATCGAGGTGGCTGCCCGGCGCCAGCCACTCGCCGTGCACCAGCGGCGCGGTGGCGTGGGTGGCGCAACTCACCACGTCGGCTTGCCCGCACGCGGCAGCCAGATCGCTCACCGCTTCAGCCGCCCAGCCCTGGGCGCGCCAGTCGGCTGCCAAGGCTTCGGCCGCCTCGGGCTTGCGGGCCCAGACGCGCACCGTGTCAATCGGCCGCACCGCCGCGTAGGCGGCGGGCAGTTCGCGGGCGATCGCGCCAGCGCCCAGCACCAGCAGGTGATGCGCTTCGGCCGGAGCCAGAAACGACGCCGCCAGGGCCGAGGCCGCTGCCGTGCGCCGGGTGGTCAGGGTGTTGCCGTCCAGCACCGCCAGCGCCTGGCCCGTCACCGCGTCAAACAACAGATAGCTGCCGTGCAGCCCAGGCAGACCGCGCTCGTTGTTGCCCGGCGCAATATTGACCACCTTGACGCCGTACAACTGTCCCGGTACCCAAGCCGGCATCAGTAGCGAGGTGAGCTTGTGGCTTTGCCCTGGCGCGCTGAGTTCGTGCACATGGCGGGCTGGTACCTCGCAGCCAGCGGCAAAACGTTCGCGCAAGGCGGCAATCAGCGCGGGATAGGGCAGAGCGGCGGCGGTGCGAGAGGCGTCAAAGATGTGCATCACCCGATGGTAGCCGCGTCGCCTCGGTCACAATGCCGTTTTGTTGGCGCATCTCGCCAAACCAGCGCCCGCCGGGCGACGCCCGCCCATGACCGATACCGCCGCCGACATCCCCGATGCCCCGACCGACACCTTGAGTCCGCTCGACGCCTTTGCGCATGCGGTGCACAACCTTGGCTTTCGCGACCGCACGGGCCAGCGCGAGATGGCAGAGCACATCGTGGTCACGCTGGGTGTGGTGGATCTGACCCAGCCGCCGCCCGAAGAAGCCATTGGCGCCAGCACCGACCACGCCGACATCGGCCCGCCGCAGCGCGCGATTGCGGTGGTGCAGGCCGGCACCGGGGTGGGCAAGTCGGCCGCCTATGTGGCCACCGTGGTGCCGATGGCGCTGTCGCAGGGCAAACGGGTGCTGATCGCCACCGCCACCGTGGCGCTGCAGGAGCAGCTCATGGCCAAGGACCTGCCGCGCCTCTCTCAGGCGCTGCCGCAGCCCTTCACCTACGCGCTGGCCAAAGGCCGCGGCCGTTATGTCTGCCGCTTGAAGCTCGACCAGCTCAGCGCGGGCGACGCCAGCAGCGCCAATTTGTTCGACGCCGACGCGCCACCGCCCAGCGACACACCCACCGACAGCGCCGCGAGCGCGCGCGAGGCCGAACGTTGGGAAGCCCGCGCCCGCCATTACGCGCTCTGGGGCAAGGCGCTGGATGCCGGCACCTGGGACGGCGACCGCGACCGCCTCGACGACCCACCTGAGGCCGAACTCTGGGTGCCGGTGGCCGCCGAGCGGCACAGCTGCAGCGCCCGCCACTGCCCGAGCTACCACGGCTGCAGCTACTACCGCGCGCGCGCTCAGTTGGCGCAGGCCAACGTCATTGTGGTCAACCACGACCTGTTGCTCTCCACCCTGGGGCTGCACGCCTTGCCCGACCCGAGCGATTGTTTTGTGGTGTTTGACGAAGCCCACCACCTGCCCCAGGTGGCCCAAGGCCAGTTCACCGCGCAGATGGACCTGATGCGCAGCGCCTGGCTCGACCGCCTGCCCAAGGCGGTGAGCGAGGTGGCTGCGGCCTTGGCTGAGCGGCCCGAGGCCGATGTGCCGACGCTCACCCGCGAACTCAAGACCGCCATCGGCGAACTCGCGCGTTTGGCCATGCAGCGCGTGGGTGAACTGCCCGAATGGGCCGCCGCCAGCCGGCCGCCGCGCGCGGGCGCGCCCGACCCGGCGCCGGTGGTCGACCGCTTTGCCCAGGGCCGCCTGCCCGAGGGTTGGACCGAGGCGGTCGACGCGATCAACACCCGCGCCAGCGCCCTGCTCAAGGTGTTTGAATCGCTCGCCACCCTGCTCAAAGCCAACGCGCGCGACAACCCGAGCGACGCCCCGCGCTGCGCCCAGCTCTACAGCCGCTTGGGCGCGATCGCGCCGCGGCTGCAACAGGCGCAGGAAACCACCGCACTCTGGCTGCAGGACACCGCCGACGGCCAGCCGCCGCTGGCCAAATGGATGGAGGCTGGCGTGCGCCACGGCCTGGTCACGCTCACCGCGCACGCAAGTCCGCTGCTGCCCGGTAGCCTGCTGCGCTACCAGCTCTGGAGCAAGGTGCGCGCGGCCGTGCTGACCTCGGCCTCGCTCACGAGCTGCGGCACCTTCCACCATTTCTTGCACGAGGTTGGCCTCGCGGGCGACGCCGCCGTCAGCACCCGCGAAGCACAAAGCCCGTTTGACCACGCCAATCAAGGCCGCCTCATCGTGGTCGATACCCAGGCCGACCCCAAAGATCTGGACGCCTACAACACGGAGGTGCTGCAAGCCCTGTGGCAAGACCTGCGCGAAGTGCAGCGCGGCGCTTTGGCGCTGTTCACCTCGCGCGCCCAGTTGCGTCAAGCGCAGTTGCAGCTCGAGCGCGGCGATCTGAGCGATCTGCGTGGGTGCATCCTGGCGCAAGGCGACGCCTCTCGCACCCGGCTGCTGCAGCAACACGCCGACCGGGTGCAAGCGGGCCAGCCGTCCATCCTGTTTGGCCTGCAGTCCTTTGGTGAAGGGCTCGATTTGCCCGGTGAACTCTGCGAATGGGTGTTCATCACCAAACTGCCCTTTGCCTCACCCGGCGACCCGGTGGGTCAGGCCCGCGCCGACTGGCTCAAGGCCCAAGGCCGCGATCCGTTTTCAGACATCGTGGTGCCCACCACCGGCGCGCGCTTGTTGCAATGGACCGGCCGTGCCCTGCGCACCGAAACCGACCAGGCGGTGGTGATTTGCTACGACCCGCGCCTGCTGCGCCAAGCCTACGGCCGGCGCATGCTGGCGGGCCTGCCGCCGTACCGGCTGCAGCGTCGGGTCAAGGGTGTGGTGATGGACGTGGGCTGAGCGCGAGCGTCCCATACACTGATCCGCGCAGCGCGCAACCCATCAGGAGGAACACATGCTGTCCACGCTTTTCGCCCAAAAAGAAGCCGCCAACCAAGAGCTGTTTGCCCTGCTGGCCGCGCTCGATGCCGAGCAGCACGCCGATATGCTGCACGCGGCCACGCGCACGCTCAACCACATCCATGTGGTGGACACCATTTTTCAAGCGCACCTCAGCGGCGAAGCCCACAGCCACTCCGCCACCAACACGCCTGAAGCCCCGGCGCTGGACGAGCTGGCTTTTGCGGTGGCGCAGGGCGACGCCTGGTTTCGGCGTTATGTCGCCTCGGTGAGTGAGCGGGTGCTGGGCGAGTCGATCGACTTTCGTTTCACCGATGGCGACGCCGGGCGCATGAGCCGGCAAGAAATGCTGCTGCACGTCATCACCCACGGCAGTTACCACCGGGGGCAAGTGGGGCAACTGCTCAAAGGCGCCGGTCTGTCGCCGCCGCGCGATCTGCTCACCCGTTTTCTGCACCAGACCGAACCGCGGCGGCGACTGTCTGTCGAGGCTGTGCCTGCAGCAACCGCGCTGCTGGTCATCGACGTGCAGCAAGGCTTGTGTGAGGGCGAAGGCGCAGCCTGGGACTGCGAAGGGCTGTTCGCCCGCATCAACACCTTGAGCCAGGGCGCACGCGCCGCCGGTTGTTCTGTCATCTGGGTGCAGCACCAGGATGCGCAACTGATGCCAGATTCGCCCGCCTGGCAACTGCCAGCGGCTCTGTGCACGGATCCGGGTGATCTGCGCATCCGCAAAACCACGCCCGATGCGTTTTTGCGTACGCCCTTGCAAGCGTTGCTGCAACAGCACGGTGTGCAGCGGCTGGTGGTGTGTGGCATGCACACCGAGTTCTGTGTCGACACCACGGTGCGCCGCGCCATGGCGCTGGGCTATCCGGTGACCTTGGTGGGCGACGCCCATACCAGCGCCGGCCACGCCGACGCCACGCCCCAGCAGGTGATCGCACACCACAACGCGACGCTGAGCCACATCAGCAGCTTCGGCCCTCGGGTGTCGGTGGAGCCGGCTGCACAGGTGCGTTGGAGTTAAGCGCCCTCACACCCCCGGCGGCAACACCGCATCGCCCCACAGACGCCGCCACAGCCAACGCAGGCCTTCGCCGACATTGGCGCGGTAGCCCGTCTGCACCGCAGGCTGCTGTCCTGGCGCTTCCAGCGGCCCCAGATCAAAGGTGAACACATAGCCCGGCTCTTGACCCATGCGCAGGTCGCTCAGCAGCAGCCGGCCGCTGTCGGCGCGCAGGCGGTAGAAGCCCTGACTGAAGGCCGCGACGTGGCGCACACCATCGAGTGATCCGTGTTGCGCGATCAGATCGGCCCCGCGTTCGTAGCGGCGCCAGCCGAACTGGGGTTGTGCGTCCAACAGCGACACATGGC
>CAMBOY010000064.1 GCA_945869245.1 Hydrogenophaga intermedia | reverse complement strand
GCACCCTGTGCGCCGCTGAGCGGCTTCCCCCTGAGCGGGACGCCACCAGCAGCCCGGCGAAGCCGGTTCTGCGGTGGCCTTTGAACCAACATCCAACTTTTTAGGAGCAACACCATGACCACCAAGTACACCGAAGACCACGAATGGATCACCGTGGACGGCGACATCGCCACCGTTGGCATCACCCACCACGCGCAAGACGCGCTGGGCGACGTGGTGTTTGTGGACCTGCCCGCCGTGGGCGCCACGTTTGCCCAGAAAGACGTGGCTGGCGTGGTCGAGTCGGTGAAAGCCGCCGCCGATGTGTACATGCCGATCGACGGCGAGATCGTTGAGGTCAACGAAGACTTGCGCAACGACCCCGCTCTGGCCAACAGCGACCCGCTGGGTGCGGGCTGGTTCTTTAAGGTCAAGCTGTCGAACGCCGCTCAGCTGGACGCGCTGCTAGACGAAACCGCATACAAAGCCTTCGCCGGCTGAGAGAAACCCACCCCCGCCGCGCTGCGCGCGTCCCCCTCAAGGGGGCGGCACCTGCAGACCGGCGGAGCCGGATCTGCGGTGCCCTGGATCTGAACCCGTGCGCTCGAGGCACCGCTTCCTTGACGCCACTCCCTTCCACCTCTTTGATTTGCCCGCCATGCTCATGTCTGCCCACACGCCCCTGGCCGATCTGGAAAACCCGGCCGAATTTCACGCCCGCCACATCGGCATCAGCGAGGCCGATGAGGCCCACATGCTGTCGGTCATTGGCGAGGCTTCGCGCCGTGCGCTGATCGACTCCATCGTGCCGCGCTCTATTGCGCGCAGCGTGGGTATGGACCTGCCGGCCCCTGTGTCCGAGGCGGCCGCGCTGGCCGAACTCAAGGGCTTGGCGCAACAAAACCAGTTGCTCAAAAGCTTCATCGGCCAGGGCTATTACGGCACGCACACGCCGGGGGTGATTCTGCGCAACATCCTGGAAAACCCCGCCTGGTACACCGCTTACACGCCCTACCAAGCCGAGATTTCGCAGGGCCGCATGGAGGCGCTGGTCAACTTCCAGACCATGGTGACCGACCTGACCGGCATGGCCATTGCCAACGCATCGATGCTGGACGAAGCCACCGCCGCGGCCGAAGCGATGACCCTGGCCAAGCGCTCGGTCAAGGCCAAGGGCAACCGCTTCATCGTCGCAGGCGACGCGCACCCGCAGACCATCGAGGTGATCCGCACCCGCGCCGAGCCGCTGGGCATCGAGGTGGTGCTGGCCGAGAGCGAAGCGCAGTGGAACGAGCTGATCGCCAGCGATGGGTACTTTGCAGTGCTCGAACAATACCCGTCCACCACCGGCCGGCTCGGCCAAGACACGGGCGATACGGTCAAGGTGCACGCCAAGGGCGCGGCCTACATCGTGGCCGCCGACCTGCTCGCGCTGACATTGCTCAAGCCGCCGGGCGAATGGGACGGCGGCGGCGCCAACGGCGCCGACATTGTGGTGGGCACCACCCAGCGCTTTGGCATGCCCATGGGTGCGGGCGGGCCGCACGCGGCCTACATGGCTTGCCGCGACGAATACAAACGCTCGCTGCCAGGCCGTCTGGTGGGCGTGAGTGTGGACACCCACGGCAACCCGGCTTACCGCCTGGCGCTGCAAACGCGCGAGCAGCACATTCGCCGCGAAAAAGCCACCAGCAACATCTGCACCGCGCAGGTGCTGCCGGCTGTGGTGGCCAGCATGTATGCGGTGTACCACGGCCCACAGGGCTTGAAGCGCATCGCCCAACGCGTGGCCAGCTACACCGCCATTCTGGCCGCAGGCCTCGAGCAACTGGGCTACACCGCAGGCCACGACAGCGCGTTCGACACCCTGTGTTTCCAAGTCGGTGAGGCCCAAGCTCAGGCGCTGGCGCAGCGCGCCCGCGAGCGCGGCGCCAACATCCGCATCGCCTGGGGCGACCATGTCTGCCTCTCGCTCGACGCGACCACCACCCGCGCCGATATCGTGCTGCTGTGGGACGTGTTTGCCACCGGTGGTCAGCCACTGCCAAGCCTAGATCGTTTCGAAAAAGGCATTGCCCCGCTGATTCCGGCCGACCTGCGCCGCACCAGCCCCTACCTGACCCACCCGGTGTTCAACAGCCACCACTCCGAGACCGGCATGCTGCGCTACATCCGCGCGCTGTCGGACAAGGACTTGGCGCTGGACCGCAGCATGATTCCGCTGGGCAGCTGCACCATGAAGCTCAACGCCACCAGCGAGATGATCCCCATCACTTGGCGCGAGTTTGCGCATGTGCACCCCTTTGCCCCGGCCGATCAGCTGCGCGGTTACGCCCAGCTCGACGAGCAGTTGCGCGCCTGGTTGTGCCAGGCCACCGGCTACAAAGGCATCAGCCTGCAGCCCAACGCGGGCAGCCAGGGCGAATACGCCGGCCTGCTGGTGATTCAGGCCTACCACCGCGCGCGCGGCGAAGGCCACCGCAACATTTGTTTGATTCCCAGCAGCGCCCACGGCACCAACCCCGCCAGCGCCCAGATGGTGGGCATGACGGTGGTGGTGACCAAGTGCGACGAGAACGGCAACGTGGACATGGCCGACCTGCAGGCCAAGTGCGAGCAGCACAGTGCCAACCTGGCCGCTGTGATGATCACCTACCCCAGCACGCACGGCGTGTTTGAAACGCAGGTGAAAGCCCTGTGCGACCTGGTGCACCAACACGGCGGCCGTGTGTACGTGGACGGCGCCAACATGAACGCCCTGGTCGGCGTGGCCGCACCGGGCGAATTTGGCGGCGACGTAAGCCACCTGAACCTGCACAAAACCTTCTGCATTCCGCACGGCGGCGGCGGCCCCGGCGTGGGCCCCGTCTGCGTCGTCGAAGACTTGGTGCCTTACCTGCCGGGTCACGCGACCGGTGGTGTGCCGGTCAACGGCGTGGGCGCAGTCAGCGCTGCGCCTTTGGGCAATGCAGCCGTGCTGCCGATTTCCTGGATGTACATCCGCATGATGGGCGCCGAGGGCCTGACCCGCGCCACCGAAGCGGCCATCCTGAGCGCCAACTACATCAGCAAGCGCTTGGCGCCGCACTACCCCACGCTCTACGCCAGCGACAACGGGCATGTGGCGCACGAATGCATTTTGGACCTGCGCCATTTCAAAGACAGCTGCGGCGTCATGGCCGAAGACGTGGCCAAGCGCCTGATGGACTACGGCTTCCACGCACCCACGCTGAGCTTCCCAGTGGCCAACACCCTGATGGTCGAGCCCACCGAGAGCGAAACCCTAGAGGAACTGGACCGCTTCATCGACGCGATGATTGCCATCCGCGAAGAAGTGCGGCAGGTAGAAAACGGCGCCTGGCCACAAGACAACAACCCGCTGAAAAACGCGCCGCACACGGCGGCCAGCGTGCTCAAGGGCGACTGGGCTCACCCCTATTCGCGCGAAGTGGGCGCTGCCGCCAAGGGCCACGCGGTCAACACCAAATACTGGCCCTCGGTGGGCCGGGTAGACAACGTCTATGGCGACCGCAACTTGTTTTGCAGCTGTGTGCCGTTGAGCGAACTGGCCTGACCCCCTTGGCCGAGGTCGCCGTCAACCGCTGACCTCGGCTATCCAGCCCGGCAACTGTTCGCGCACGATGCGCAGCGCCGGCGCTGGCTCGCGCTGCGCCAGCGTCACCAAACCAAAACGGGCGGTGGCATCCAACGCAGGCTGCACCACCAGGGGCAGCAGGTCGGGCGCCGCGGCCAAGATGCTCAACACCACGGTGTCGGTGTCGCGTGCGAGTTCGGCGATGTGGCTGGTTTCGTCGCTGCGCACCGTCACCATATCGTCCGGGTTGGCCTGCGGGCCATAGCGCGCCATGAGCAGGCGCGCCACCTCGTCGCTCAGCGGAGTGGACCCCACGGGATAAGCGCAGATGTCATCGAGGCTGACGCATGTGCGCGCCAAAAGCGGATGGCCCGGGCGCACCATAAAACCCGCCTCCAGTTCAAAAATCTCGCAGACCTCGAAGTCGGTGGACGGGCGCATGGCCCGAATGTCGACCAGCGCCGCGTCGATGCGCTGCGCCTTCAGACCCTGCAGCAGCACCTCGGTGTTGCCGCGCGAGAGATACAGGCGCAGCTGCGGATGGTGCAACGCCATGTGCCGCAGCAGCCGGTGCGAAAACAGCGCCCCCGGACCAGAACCCAGTCCCAGCCGCAAATGCCCAGTCATGCCCGACTGCAGGCCGCTGCGCAGTGTCTTGAGGGTCTGTGCGTCGCGCACCAGCCGCTGCGCCCGCTCCAGCACCTCTTGCCCAAACGGCGTGAGGGTGATGCGCCGGCCCACCCGGTCAAACAGCCGCCCGCCGAGTTCTTCTTCCAACGCAGCGATGCTGCGGGTGAGCGCCGGTTGGGTCAGAAACACCGCTTTCGCGGTCTGGGCAAACGAGCCAATGTCGGCCAGAGCCACAAAGTGCCGCAACTGGGTGAGCGTCATCAAACTTTGCATAGAAGTTATAGGTTGTTGCCGATCAATGCATTGGACTTTAACAAAAGCGACTTCTAACATGCAACATAGTTCATCAACGCAAACGCCGGAGAAGCACTTTGGAACGTCTGAGCGACACCGCCCTGCAGGCCTTCATCGCCCTTCGGCGCGACATCCACCAGCACCCCGAACTGGCGTTTGAGGAGCACCGCACCAGCGCGCTGGTGGCCGACAAGCTGCGCAGCTGGGGCTATGCGGTGACGACCGGCCTGGGGGGTACCGGGGTGGTCGGCCAACTGGTGCGTGGCGAGGGCACCGCCCGCATTGGCCTGCGCGCCGACATGGACGCGCTGCCAATCACCGAGGCCACCGGCGCCGCCTGGGCCAGTCAGCGCCCGGGCCTGATGCACGCCTGTGGCCATGACGGCCACACCGCCATGCTGCTGGCAGCGGCCCAGCTGTTGGCGCATTCACAAGCGTGGAGCGGCACGCTCAACCTGATGTTTCAGCCGGCCGAGGAAGGCGGCGGCGGCGCGCTCAAGATGATGGACGACGGGCTGTTCGAGCGCTTCCCCTGCGACGCCATTTTTGCCATGCACAACATGCCCGGCTTCCCACAGGGACAGCTGGTGTTCCGCAGTGGACCGACCATGGCGTCTTCCGACTATGTGACGGTGACCCTGCACGGTCATGGCGGGCACGGCGCCATGCCCCACAAGGCCACCGATGTGGTGGTGGCCGCCGCGTCCACCGTGATGGCGCTGCAAACCTTGGTGTCGCGCCATGTGGACCCGCTGCAGCCGGCGGTGGTCACCGTGGGCGCCATCCATGCAGGCAATGCCAACAACGTCATCCCGGCCAGCGCCCGGCTTGAGCTCAGCGTGCGCACGCTCGACCCACAAGTGCGTGTGTCGGTGCGCGAACGGCTGCACGCACTGATCCGCGCTCAAGCCGAGAGTTTTGGTGTGCGCGCCGAGATCGACTGGCGCCCGGGCTACGCGGTGCTGGTCAACGACCCGGTGCAAACCGAGCGAGCGCTGGCTGTGGCCATCAAACACTTCCCTTCCAGCCAGATCAACCCACAGGGCCCCATGCTCACCGGCAGCGAAGACTTCGCCTTCATGCTAGAGCGGGTGCCGGGCTGCTACCTCTTTATTGGCAACGGCAGCGACGGCGAGCCCGGCGGCTGCATGGTCCACAACCCAGCCTACGACTTCAACGACCACAACATCGGCACCGGCGCGAGCTACTGGATCGCGCTGGTGCATGAGCTGCTTTCCCCCCAACCCTAAAACCCAGGAGACAACCATGATCACTTCCCTCAAACACGCGGTGCTCGCTGCCGCTGTGGCTCTGACCAGCGCGGCCAACGTCGGTTGGGCGCAGACCTTCCCCAACAAACCGGTGTCGCTCATGGTCCCCTATCCCGCCGGCGGCCTGTCGGACGTGATCGCCCGCTCGGTCAACCAGTCCTTGAGCAAGCAGTTGGGACAAACCGTGATCGTGGAAAACTTAGGCGGCGCCAGCGGTGCCATTGCCGCGCAAAAAGCGCTCAGCAGCCCCAGCGACGGACATCTGGTATTCCAAGGTTCGCCCAACGAACTGATCCTCGCACCGCTGGCCATCGCCTCGGTCAAGTTCAAAAGCGAAGACTTCCGTCTGGTGCAGATGATCGCCACCGCCCAGATCGCTTTTCTGGTGCGCAAAGACATGCCGGTGAACAGTGTGGACGAGTTTCTGGACTTCGCCCGCAAGTCGGCCCAAGCCGGCCGACCGCTGACCTTTGCCAGCGTTGGCCCCGGCTCTTTCTACCACCTGCTGGGCGAACACCTGTCGAAGGTCAGCGACATTCCCATGGTGCATGTGCCCTACAAAGGCGCCGCACCCGCAGAGCAAGATTTGCTGGCCGGTCAGGTCGACTTTTTCCTGGCGCCCTACGGCAAAAAATACGATGAGATGCACAAAACCGGCCGCGTGAAGGTGCTGGCCAGGCTCACCAACGAACGGCTGGAAAGCGTCAAAGCCTACCCCGCCATCAGCGAGAGTAAACGGCTCAAAGACTTCACCTTCCGCATTTGGACCGGCTATTTCGTCAAGCGCGACACCCCAGAGCCGGTGGTGGCGGCGCTGCACAAGGCCATCACCCAAACCCTGGCCGATCCTGCGGTGCGCCAAGCGCTGGAGAACAACAACCAGATCCTGCCTCGACCACAGACCCAGGCCGAAGCCGACAAGGCTTATGCCGATGGCATTGCGCAATTCCGCAGCATTGCCAGGTCGATCCAACTGCAGGCACAATAAGGGCTCTTCGCATTGATCGGGAGAGACCTGCTGCGTGCAGGCGCCGAAGGAGCAACCGCCCCGGAAACTCTCAGGCAAAAGGACCGATCAGCGCAACACAACTCTGAAGAGTGGTCGGGATTCGTCCCCCGGCCCACCGCAGGAGCAAGCGGGCCGCCCAAGGCCCGTGAATCTCTCAGGTTTCAAACAGAGGGGGCCTGGCCGCACACACGGTGTGTGGGGCCGGTCACCCCCATCGACGTTTGAACCCCGAAAGGCCCGCTCCATGACCGCCAATCCCCGCTCCCCTTTTCCTTCGTCGCGCCACATCATCGTGGTCGGCGGTGGCATCACCGGCGTCACCAGCGCCTACGCCTTGTTCCGTGAGGGCCACCGCGTGACCCTGCTGGAAAAAAACCGTTACCCCGCCATGGAGACCAGCTTCGCCAACGGCGGACAACTGTCGGCCTCCAACGCCGAGGTCTGGACCCACCCGAGCACCTTGCTCAAAGGCATCAAGTGGATGCTCAAACCCGATGCGCCACTCTTGGTCAACCCCAAGCCGAGCTGGCACAAGCTGAGCTGGTTTGCCGAGTTCATCGCGTCCATCCCGAAATACAAAGACAACACAGTGGCCACCGCACGCCTGGCGGTGGCAGCGCGCCAGCACCTGTTCGACTGGGCCCACGCCGAAGGCGTGGACTTTGATTTGAAGCAAGAAGGCATCTTGCACATTTACCGCGACCAAAAGGGCTTTGACCACGCGGCCCGGGTCAGCCAGTTGTTGGCCGAAGGCGGCTTGCCGCGCCGCGCGGTCACGCCCACGGAGATGCGCGCGATCGAGCCCACACTGGCGGGCGACTACTACGGCGGCTTCTACACCGAGAGCGACAGCACCGGCGACATCCACAAATTCACCGTGGGCCTGGCGCGCGCCTGCGAACGCCATGGTGTGCACCTGCGCCTAGGTGCCGATGTGGCGCAGCTGCACAGCGACGGCGAGCGCGCCCGCGTCACCTTGGCAGACGGCGAGGTGATTGAAGGCGACGCGCTGGTGGTGTGCGCCGGTGTGCACAGCCGCCGCTTTGGCGCGCAGCTGGGCGACTGGCTCAATGTCTACCCGGTGAAGGGTTACTCCATCACGGTGAACCTGCTGGACGAACTGAGCCAGCAAAGCGCCCCCAACGTGAGTCTGCTCGACGACGAAACCAAGCTGGTCACCAGCCGGCTTGGCGTAGACCGCTTCCGCGTGGCCGGCACCGCTGAGTTCAACGGCTTTAACCTCAACATCCGCGCCGACCGCATCCGCCCGCTGGTCGACTGGGTCAACCAGTGTTTCCCCGGTGTGAGCACCCGCCAGGTGGTGCCATGGGCCGGCCTGCGCCCCATGATGCCCAACATGCTGCCGCGCGTGGGCGCGGGCAAAAAAGCCAATGTGTTCTACAACACCGGGCACGGCCACCTGGGCTGGACGTTGTCGGCCATCACCGCGCACCAGCTCGCCGGCCATGTGACCGCTTGGGCCGGCCAGCGTGTCGCCGTGGGCACCAGCGCGGCGCTGACACAAGCCTGATTCGTCCATCCTGCAAGGAGCCCGCTCATGGCCGTTTCGGTGTTTGACCTGTTCAAGATTGGCATAGGTCCCAGCAGCTCGCACACGGTGGGGCCGATGCGGGCAGCGCGCCTGTTTGGCCTGCACCTGCAAGGAGCCCATCTGCTGCAGCACACAGCACGTGTGCGCTGCAGCCTGCACGGCTCGCTGGGGGCCACCGGCAAGGGGCACGGCAGCGACAAGGCGGTGGTGCTGGGCTTGTGCGGGCTGGAGCCCGAAACGGTGCCCATCGACGACATCGAGCCCACGCTGGCGCGCATCCGCGAACAGCGGCAACTGCCGCTGCTCGGCACCCACGCCGTGGCATGGGACGAGAAAGACGATTTGCTGTTCTACCGCAACCAGGCCCTGCCCTTTCACGCCAACGGCATGAAGCTCGCGGCCTGGGACGCAGCGGGCGCGCTGCTGGCCGAGCGCACCTACTATTCGGTGGGCGGGGGTTTTGTCATCACCGATGAAGTGGCGCAGAGTGGCGAGCGGCAAAAGCGCTTGGCGCCCGACACCACCGCGCTGCCCATTCCGTTTGCCAGCGGCGACGAATTGCTACAACGCTGCCGTGAACACGGCCTCTCCATCGCCGGGGTGATGCGCGCCAATGAACGCCATTGGCGCAGCGACGCCGAGATCGACGCGGGCCTGCTGCGCATCTGGCGCACCATGCAGGACTGTGTGCAAGCCGGCCTGCAGCGCGACGGCGTGTTGCCCGGTGGCTTCAAGGTCAAACGCCGCGCGCCGCAGCTGTTTCGCGACCTCACCAGCCAGCCCGAAAAAGCGCTGACCGACCCGCTGGCGGTGCTGGACTGGGTCAACCTCTATGCCCTGTCGGTGAACGAGGAAAATGCCGCCGGCGGCCGGGTGGTGACCGCACCCACCAACGGCGCGGCCGGCATCGTGCCGGCGGTGCTGCACTACTACAGGCGCTTCGTGAACTCGCCCCCCACGCCGCTGCGCGGCTGCCCCCCCGAGGGGGGCGCGTCCGGCTTGGGGCAGCCCGGCGCCGGACCCAGCGCCGCCGACACTGGCGTGATCGACTTCCTGCTGACCGCCGGCGCCATCGGCATTCTGTACAAAGAAAACGCCAGCATCAGCGGCGCCGAAGTGGGCTGCCAGGGCGAGGTGGGCGTGGCCTGCAGCATGGCGGCCGGCGCGCTGTGTGCGGTGCTCGGTGGCACACCCGAGCAGGTGGAGAACGCCGCCGAAATCGGCATGGAACACCACCTGGGCCTGACCTGCGACCCGGTGGGCGGGCTGGTGCAGATTCCTTGCATCGAGCGCAACGCCATCGCCTCGGTCAAGGCGATCAACGCCGCGCGCATGGCGCTGCGCGGCGACGGCAGCCACTTTGTGAGCCTGGACAAGGTCATCAAAACCATGCGCGAAACCGGCGCCGACATGAAGACCAAATACAAGGAAACCGCCCGGGGTGGTCTGGCGGTGAATATCGTCGAATGCTGACGGTTTGCATCAAAAAATAGCGCGTAAGTACCCGTGTTTTCCCCAGTGAAATAGAACGAACGTTCGTTTCTAATGCGGCCACCGGAACATCCGCGTACCAGCGGGGTGGCCGCGTATTTCGACCACTGAGGAGACACACATGAGCCAAATCTTGGGGCGCAAGCCTGTTCGCGCAGCGGCCGCTGCCGCGCTGTGCGCCATCATCACCGCCGGCGCTTACGCCATGGGGGGCGCACCCAGCACCTCCAGCACGCCTAGCAACGGCGGATTCACCCAGACGCGCTACCCCATCGTGCTGGCGCATGGCCTGTTCGGCTTTGACTCGATCGGACCCGTCGACTACTTCTACGGTGTGCCCTCGGCCCTGCGCCGCGATGGTGCGGTGGTCTTCACCACCAAGGTATCGGCGGCCAACACCAGCGAAGTGCGGGGCGAACAGCTGCTGAGCGAGATCAGGCGCCTGCGGGCCGCCCATGGGCATCAGAAGTTCCATTTGATCGGACACAGCCACGGGGGACAGTCGGTGCGCTACGTGGCCGCCGTGGCGCCAGAGCTGGTGGCCTCGGTGCTCACCATGGGCAGCCCGGCACAGGGGTCGGCGGTGGCCGATGCGGTGCAGCGGGCGGTGGACGGCACCGGCACCACGTCGGTGGTGGCGGGTGCGGTGAATGTGCTGGGCCGTCTGATCGATGTGCTCGGCGGCGGGGTGAGAACGCCCCAAAACTCCGAAGGCGCGATGCGATCCCTCAGCACCGCCGGCGCCACCGATTTCAACCGCCGCTTTCCTCAAGGCGCTCCAAGCAGCCCGTGTGGCTCGGGCGCTGCCATGGTCAACGGGGTGCGCTACTACTCGGCCAGCGGCACGGGTGTGGTCACCAACCTGTTCGATCCGGACTCGGCGCTGGGCGTGACATCGCTCATGTTTGGCGGACGCGCCAACGACGGGCTGGTGGAGCGCTGCTCATCGCGCTGGGGTGTGGTGCTGCGCGACGACTATCCCTGGAACCACATGGACCAGGTGAACCAGACCTTTGGCATGCGCGGCTGGGGCACACCCGATCCCGTGGCGTTTTACCGCTCGCACGCCAACCGGCTGAAACTGTTGGGGCTGTGACCATGGCACGCGCGGCATGGGTGGCGGGCGCAGGCCTGGTGGTGGGCGCCTCGCTGTGGTGGTGGGCCTCCCCGGCACCCGTGGCCCAACGGTCGGTCGACGCACCGACACCCGTGAGCGCGGCCACTGCCAACGCAGCCGCCACCGCGCTAGAGAGCGCCACGGGCTGGATCAGTGGCACCACGCGCCGCAGCGCAGAGCAATGGGACAGCTGGCTGTTCACGCAGAGTTCGCTGCGGGGCACCAGCCTCGATGGCGACTGGGGTGAGATCGGGCCACAAGGCTTGGTCCCCAGCCTTGCGTTGCGGCAACGCTTTGACCAGCTCATGACCACCCTGGGCGAAGTGAACGCCACCGAATTGCGCGCTATGGTGCAGAGCTTGGCCGAACGCGACTTGGGGCATGACGCGGCCCAGGTGATGGCGGTGTGGGACCGCTATGTGGCCTTGGTCAACGCGCCACTGGCCAGCCGCCCAGACGCGAGCGATCCGCAGCAATGGCTGGCGGTGTTGCGCGAGCAGCAGGCGCAGCGCCGCCAGATGCTGGGCGCCGACTGGGCCACCGCGTTTTTTGCCGCCGACGAAGCCCAGCTCAGCGCCACGGTGCAGCGGCTGACCGAGCACCAGTCAAGGCCCCAAACCGCGCCGGTGGCGCACTGGCAAGCACCACCCACCGGCGTGAGTGCCGAGTGGTGGCAGGCCCAGCGCGAGCACACCCTGGGCGCCGAGGCCGCTGCGCGCTTGGCTGCGGTGGACGCCGAAGAGTCGGCGTGGACGCAGCGCTTGGACGCGGTGCGGCAGACACAAGCCGCTTTGCACAGCCGGGCTGAGCTGTCGGCGCTGCAGCGCCAGCAAGAGCTTGAGCGCTGGCTGTCCACCCATTTCTCGGAGCGTGAACAAGTGCGGGTGCGCGCGCTGCTGGGCGTGTGAAACGGGTTTTAGCCCACCACCCCCAACTCCCGCCCCACCCCGCCAAACACGCCAACCGCCCGATCGATCTGCTCGGGCATGTGGTCGGCACACAGCTGCACCCGGATGCGCGCCTGCCCTTGCGGCACCACCGGATAGAAGAAGCCCACCGCCAACACGCCCTCTTGCTGCAGCCGCTGTGAAAAGCGCTGCGCCAGCTGGGCGTCACCCAGCCACACCGGCACGATGGCGTGGCCATCGCCCAGCAACCGAAAGCCCAGGCCCGACATGGCGGCGCGAAAACGCTGCGCGTTGGCTTCCAGCCGGTCGCGCCGCTCGGTGCTGGCGCTCAGCAGCTCAATCGCCTTGAGCGAGCCGGCCGCCACCGCCGGTGGCACGGTGTTGGAAAACAAATACGGGCGCGAGCGCTGGCGCAGCAGCTCCACGATCTCGCGCCGCGCGGCGGTGAATCCACCCGCCGCACCACCCAATGCCTTGCCAA
>CAMBOY010000063.1 GCA_945869245.1 Hydrogenophaga intermedia | reverse complement strand
ACACCGCCGCTGAGCCAGGGCAAGGCGGGCAGGTCCAGCGGCGTTTGCAAAGGCGGCGACCGGCGCTGGGGGCCGGTGGTTTGCGCGGCCGCTGGCCACGCAGACAAAGCCGCCAGGGCTTGCAGGCAATGGCGGCGAGAAACTGGGTTCATGGCCCACATTCTGCAGCCAGCTGGCGCACGCTACGGGCTTTCCCTATTTGGTTTAGGCCTCAACTATTCAAGAATGCAGCAAAGCGCGGCATTTTCCGCGTCGGGTGTTGCGGCGGCCGCGTGCCGCCAAGGGGTGCGCCATGAACATCGTCTGCATTGGGGGCGGCCCGGCCGGCCTGTACTTTGGCCTGCTGATGAAAAAGCTCGGCCCACACCACGACATCACCGTGGTGGAGCGCAACAAGCCTTACGACACCTTTGGCTGGGGTGTGGTGTTTTCCGACGCGACCATGGACAACATGCGCGCCTGGGATTTGCCCACCGCCGACGAGATTCAAAAAGCCTTTAACCACTGGGACGACATTGAGCTGCTGTTCAAGGGCCGCACCATTCGCTCGGGCGGGCACGGCTTTGTGGGCATTGGGCGCAAAAAGCTGCTCAACATTTTGCAGGCGCGCTGCGAACAGCTGGGTGTGGAGTTGGTGTTTGAGACCGAGGCCAACAGCGATCTGGACTTTGCCGATGCCGACCTGATCATCGCCAGCGACGGCATCAATTCGCGCATTCGCACGCAGTACGCCGACACCTTCAAGCCCGACCTTGTGGTGCGGCCCAACCGCTACATCTGGCTGGGCACCCACCGGCTGTACGACGCCTTCACCTTCGACTTTCAGCGCACCGAGCACGGCTGGTTTCAGGCGCACATTTACAAGTTCGACGAACACACCACCACCTTTATTGTGGAGTGCCCAGAACACGTGTGGCTGGCGCATAGGCTGGACGCGGCCGATCAAGACGCGAGCATTGCGTTTTGCGAGAGCCTGTTCAAAGACACGCTGCAGGGCCACAAGCTGATGACCAATGCGCGGCACCTGCGTGGCTCGGCGTGGCTGAACTTTCAGCGGGTGAGCTGCGAGCAATGGTGGCTGCGCAACGCCCACGGCAAGCATGTGGTGCTGATGGGCGACGCGGTGCACACGGCGCACTTTGCGATTGGCTCGGGCACCAAGCTGGCGATTGAAGACGCGATGGAGCTGGCGCGCCAGTTCCAGATCGCGGGCGACACCACGGAGCAGATTCCGACCGTGCTGGCGCGTTACCAAGAGATTCGGCGCATCGACGTGCTGCGGCTGCAGAACGCGGCGTGGAACGCGATGGAGTGGTTTGAGGTTTGTGGCCAGCGCTATTGCGACCAGCTGGAGCCCGAGCAGTTTATGTACAGCATGCTCACGCGCAGCCAGCGCATTGGCCACGAAAACCTGCGCCTGCGCGACGCGGGCTGGCTGGAAGGGTTTGAGCGCTGGTTTGCCGAGCGGGCGAGCCAGCAAGCGGAGCGTGAGGGGCCACCCGCTGCCGCCGGGCCGTCCCAAGGCAGCGGCGCCCCCCTTGGGGGGGCAGCGACCCGCACAGCGGCGGAGCGTGGGGGGCCGGTTCCTTCGCCGATGGTCACGCCGTTCAAGCTGCGTTCTGTGACCCTGAAAAACCGGGTGGTGGTCTCGCCCATGGCGCAGTACCGCTGCGACGACGGGCTGGTGGGCGACTACCACCTGATGCACCTGGGCGCGCGCGCCTTGGGCGGCGCGGCGCTGGTGATGGCCGAAATGACCTGCCCCAGCGCGGACGCCCGCATCACCCCCGGCTGCCCGGGGCTGTGGAGCGACGCGCAGGCCGAGGCGTGGCGGCGCATCACCGACTTTGTGCACCGCGAGAGCGACGCGCGCGTGGGCGTGCAGCTGGGCCACGCGGGGCCGAAGGGATCGACCTGCGCGCCTTGGCAAGGTGGCGGCATGGACCAAGCCCTGCCCGAGGGCAACTGGCCGCTGCTGGCGGCCAGCGCCCAGCCCTATTTGCCCGACGGCCAGGTGCCGCGCGCCATGAGCCGCGCCGACATGGACCAAGTCACAGCCGACTTTGTGGCCGCCACCACCCGCGCGGCCAAGGCCGGCTTTGACTGGCTGGAGCTGCACTGCGCGCACGGGTATCTGCTGTCGAGCTTCATCAGCCCGCTGACCAACCGCCGCAGCGACGACTACGGCGGCAGCCTAGACAAGCGCCTGCGCTACCCGCTGGAGGTGTTTGCCGCGGTGCGCGCCGCCTGGCCGGCGCACCTGCCCATGAGCGTGCGCATCTCGGCACACGACTGGGTGGAAGGCGGCGTGACGCCGGCCGACGCGGTGGAGATCGCGCGCGCCTTCCAGGCGGCGGGGGCGGACTTGATTGATGTGTCGTCCGGCCAGGTGAGCGCGGAGCAGAAGCCCACCTACGGCCGCATGTACCAAACGCCGTTTGCCGACCGCATTCGGCAAACGCTGGGCATGGCCACCATGGCGGTGGGCGCGATTTCCGAGGCCGACCATGTGAACAGCATCATCGCCTCGGGGCGGGCCGATCTGTGTGCGGTGGCGCGCCCGCACCTGGCCAACCCGGCCTGGACGCTGACCGAGGCGGCGCGCATTGGCCACACCACCCTGGCCTGGCCGCGCACCTATGTGTCGGGCAAAAGCCAGCTCGAAGCCGGCTTTGCCCGCGCCCAGGCGCAGGCCGACGCGGCGGGTGCGACCGGCACGGTGCTGCCGGTGCATCCCCTGGACAGTTGATGCGGCAGGCCCCAGGTGCCAACAAGCGCACACAGTTTTGCCAGGGGAACGACAAACTCTCCAATCGGTCACCAAAGATACAAAGTGATACAGGGACCGCCCCTTTTGTGTTTTCTTTTGGGTTAACTTAAGGGGTCGGCTGCCGTGTTGTTGGTGGCCTTGTTGTCTGGAGACCCTCATGACTCGCACTGGTTTTGTCTGGCGCACCACCGCTGTTTTGGCTGTGGCAGTCGCTCTGTCGGCGTGCCAAACCCCACCCCCCCCACCGCCGCCCGCACCGTACAGCGGCCCGGTGCTGCCGATCGAGCAGTCCGAGCGTGGTGTGCAGATTTTCCTGCCCAACTCGGTGCTGTTTGAGGTCGGCAAGTCGGCGCTCAACGCCAAAGAGTCCGGTCCCTACCTCGACCGGGTGGCCGATTTGCTGAAGAACAAGACCAAGAACAACGTCTCGCTCGAAGGCCACGCCGACAGCACCGGCAGCGCCACCCTGAACCAAAGCCTGTCGGAAGACCGCGCCCGCGCGGTGGCGGTGGCCTTGGCCGAGCGTGGCATTCCCAAAGAGCGGCTGGAGACAGCAGGCTTTTCCTTCAACCGCCCGGTGGCGTCCAACGCCACCGAAGATGGTCGCCGACTCAACCGCCGGGTTGAAGTGGTGATCTTGGGCGAGAAGGTCGAAAACATCACCCAAGGCGAGCCCGCCAACGCGTTCTCGTCGGCTTGGGCGCAGCTCAAATCGCTGATCGACCAGGGTCTGGTCAAGCCGGCGGAGAAGTGATCATGCAACGCCGCCACTTGCTGGCCTTGGGAGCCGCCGCCCTGCCCATCGGCGCCGCACAGGCGCAACAGCGCAGCGGCCGCCGCTCCGACACGCCCACAACCACCAACAAACGCGTGGGCCTGGTGCTCGGCGCGGGGTCTTCGCGCGGTTTTGCCCATATTGGCGTGCTGCAGGCGCTCGACGAAGCGGGTGTGCCGGTGTCGATCGTGGCGGGCAGCAGCGCGGGTTCGCTGATTGGCGCGTTCTACGCCGCCGGCTTCACGCCGTGGCAGATGCAGGACATTGCGCTGAGGGTGCGCGACATCGACGTGGCCGATTTGAGCACCGGCAACCGGCGCGGGCTGATGGCCGGCCTGGCGCTGCAGCGCCTGGTCAACAGCCAGCTCAACCAAATGCCGATTGAACGCATGCCCAAGCGCTTTGCGGCGGTGTGCACCGATCTGGCCACCGGCGAACGGGTGCCGCTGGTCAGCGGCGACACCGGTGCGGCGGTGGCGGCGTCGTGCGCCATTCCAGGGGTGTTCATTCCGGCCAACCACCACGGGCGCGAACTCGTCGATGGCGGGCTGACCAGCCCGCTGCCGGTGGCGGTGGCGCGGCAAATGGGCGCGGATTTTGTGATCGCGGTGGACGTGGGCAGCAAGCCCAGCGACAACAAACGCACCGGGCTCTATGAGATCGTGTTGCAGTCGTTCGAGATCATGGGCCGCTCGTTGACGCAGCTCGAATCGAAGTCGGCCGATCTGCTGATCCAGCCCGACACCGGACGCTATTCCAGCACCGACTTTTCGGCGCGCAAAGAACTGATCGAGGCCGGCTACATCGCCACCCGAGCGGTGCTGCCCCGACTGCGGCGCCAGCTGCAGGCCTGATCGGGCACCTTAGGCGGGGGCGCGTTCGCAGCGTCCCTGCGCCCGCGCCAACCCACGAAAGTCGCTCTGCCACTGCTGGGCGGTGGTGTCGATCTGGATGCGCTCGTTGTCCAGCGCGGTGAGGATCCAGGTGCCGTTGACGGCGAAGGTGTAGACCGGTACGCCGTCGATGCGCACCGCGCGGATGCGCTGCTTGTCCATGTCGATGTCGACCACCCGGCTCCAGGTGCTGCGGGCGGGCTGGTACACCGCTTCGCAATGCAGGGTGACGGTTTGCACGGCAGCCCATGCCGGGCTGGTGAGGGCAAGCCCCAAGGCCAGCGCGGCGGCGCGTGTCATGCGCTGGCGTCCGGCGCGCTCATGCGCTGGCTTTTCCAGTACACGTCGTCGCCACCGTGCATGCGGTTGAGCACGCGGGCGAGCACAAACATCAAGTCCGACAAGCGGTTGAGGTACTGGCGCGGGCCGTCTTTGATGGCTTCTTCGTTGCCCAGCGCCACCAGCGCGCGCTCGGCGCGGCGCGCCACGGTGCGGCACACATGGGCCTGGGCGGCGGCGCGGTTGCCGGCCGGCAAGATGAATTCCTGCAGGCGCGGCAGCGTGGCGTTGTGGCGCTCCAGCGCCTCATCGAGTGCCAGCACGGCTTCGGGCTTGAGCAGCTCAAAACCGGGAATGGACAGCTCGCCACCGAGGTTGAAGAGCTGGTGCTGAATCTCGATCAGCAGCTCGCGCACATCGGGCGGCAGCTCTTCGCACAACAGCACGCCGATGTGGGAATTGAGTTCGTCCACATCGCCCATGGCGTGCACGCGCAGGCTGTTTTTCGACACGCGGCTGTTGTCGCCCAGGCCGGTGGTGCCGGCGTCGCCGGTGCGGGTGGCGATTTGTGTGAGTCGGTTGCCCATGGTGTTTGAAGTGTGGCTGCGCGCGCGCCGCTGTTTGCTGATAATGACCCATTATCGTGCGGCCCCGCCGCCGCCAGGAGACAGCCCATGAACGCCCCCACCGCCGCCCACCATTTGACGCCCGCGCTGCAGCTGCGCCCGGTACCCGCCGAATTCTTGGCCGCGCTGCAGACGCGTTTTGGCGCGCAGTGCAGCGTGGCGCAGGTGGTGCGCGAACAGCACGGGCGCGACGAGTCGATTTTTGAGGTGCCGCCGCCGGCGGCGGTGGTGTTTGCCGAAAACACCCAAGACGTGGCGGACGCGGTCAAGCTCTGTGCGCAGCACCAGGTGCCGGTGATTCCGTTTGGGGTGGGCTCGTCGCTCGAAGGGCATTTGCTCGCGGTGCAAGGCGGCATCAGCTTGGATGTGAGCCGCATGAACCGGGTGCTGGCGATCAACGCCGAAGACCTGACCGTGACGGTGCAACCCGGGGTGACGCGCAAGCAGCTCAATGAAGCGGTGAAAGACCAGGGGCTGTTCTTCCCGATTGATCCGGGGGCCGACGCGTCGCTCGGCGGCATGACCGCCACGCGCGCCAGCGGGACGAATGCGGTGCGCTACGGCACCATGCGCGAGAACGTGTTGGCGCTCGAAGTGGTGACCGCCGCCGGCGAGGTGATCCGCACCGGCACACGGGCCAAAAAATCGTCGGCGGGCTACGACCTGACCCGCTTGATGGTGGGCAGCGAGGGCACGCTGGGCGTGATCACCGAGATCTCGCTCAAGCTCTATCCGCTGCCCGAGGCGATCTCAGCCGCCATCTGCTCCTTCCCCACCATCGAGGCGGCCGTGCGCACGGTGATCCAGATCATCCAGCTCGGGGTGCCGATTGCGCGCTGCGAGCTGATCGACGCCGGCACGGTGCGGGTCGTCAACGCCCACAGCAAGCTCGGCCTGCGCGAAGAACACATGTTGCTGATGGAGTTTCACGGCTCGCCCGCGGGCGTGAAAGAACAGGCCGAAACCGTGCAAGAGATCGCGACCGATTTTGGTGGCAATGCCTTTGAATGGGCGACCACGCCCGAAGAGCGCACCCGCCTGTGGACCGCACGGCACAACGCCTACTTTGCCGCCATCCAGAGCAAACCGGGCTGCCGCGCAGTGAGCACCGACACCTGTGTGCCGATCAGCAAATTGGCCGACTGCCTGCTCGATTCGGTGGCCGAGGCCGACGCCAGCGGCCTGCCCTACTTTCTGGTGGGCCATGTCGGCGACGGCAATTTCCACTTTGGTTATTTGATCGACCCGGCCAAGCCCGAAGAGCACCGGGTGGCCGAGGCGCTGAACCACCAGCTGGTGGCACGCGCGCTGCGCCTGCAGGGCACCTGCACCGGCGAGCACGGCGTGGGCCTGCACAAGATGGACTTTTTGCGCACCGAGGCCGGCGACGGCGCGGTGGCCATGATGCGCGCCATCAAACAGGCGCTGGACCCGGACAACATCCTGAATCCGGGCAAGATTTTTGCGCTGTGAAGCCACGCCCCCACCGCGCCCTCGGGTGAACGCGGGGCGGGGCGAGCGCCATGCGCCAGCCCGGGCGCTTTAGCCGCGCAGCTTCTCGATCAAGCCATTGAGTTCGTCGATGGAGCCGAACTGGATGGCGAGTTCGCCCATTTCCTCGACCCGGCCATGGCGCTTGACGCGCTTTTTGACCCGCACCTCGACCTCGGCGGTAAGCAGATCGGCCAGCTCTTCTTCGACCCGGCGGATGTCGCGCGACTTCTCTTTGGTGGGTTTTTGCGGCACCAGATTGAATTCGGCGCCGATCTTTTTGACCAGGCTTTCGGCCTCGCGCACCGACAGTTTTTTGGCCGCGATCTGGTTGCCGGCGGTGATCTGCGCGGCCTTGTCCAACGCCAACAGCGCACGCGCGTGGCCCATGTCGAGGTCACCAGCCATCAGCATGGTCTGCACCGGCTCGGCCAATTGCAGCAGGCGCAGCAGGTTGCTGGCGGCGCTGCGCGAGCGGCCCACGGCTTGGGCGGCCTGTTCGTGGGTCAGGCCAAACTCTTTGACCAGGCGCTGCAGGCCGTGGGCTTCTTCGAGCGGGTTGAGGTCTTCGCGCTGGATGTTTTCGATCAGCGCCATGGCGGCGGCGGCCTCGTTGGGCACGTCGCGCACCAACACCGGCACCTCGGTCAGGCCCGCGAGCTGCGAGGCGCGGTAGCGCCGCTCGCCGGCGATGATTTCAAACTTGCCGGCGTTCGGCCCCTCGGTCAGGCGCCGCACCAGAATCGGCTGCATGATGCCCTGGGCCTTGATGGATTCGGCCAGCTCGTACAGCGCGCCCTCGTCCATGCGGGTGCGCGGCTGGTACATGCCGGGCACCATGTCGCTGACCGACAACACGCTGGGCTGCCCCGTCGGTGTGGCCGAAGACGCGGTGTCCAGATCGCTGACGCTGGGGCCCAACAGGGCTTCTAGGCCGCGTCCAAGGCCTTTGGGTTTTTTGGTGACCATGGTTTCAAATCTCGTTGTCGTTGTAGCCAGCCTCGCGCTGGTGGCGGATGCCCAGCACGATCACGCGCATCTGGGCAGGGTCAAAGGTGTATCGGGCCAGGTAGCCGCCCCGGCCCCGGCTGATGATGAGTTCGCGGTGGCCGTGTGACACCGGGCGGCCCACGCCCGGCTGGTGGGTCAGCACACTCAGCCCGTCCAGCAAGAAGGCCAGCAGGTCCGCCGCCAGCGGGTCTTGCGCGGTCCAGAGAAATTCTTCCAAACGCTCCAGATCGGTATGGGCTTCGGGGCTGAAGACAACGTCGATCATCGGCGTTCAGAGCAGCTTCTTTGGCACCAAGGGTGCTGGGCGCTCGGCCCGCCCCGCACGAAACTCCGCCATCTGTGCGAAATACGCTTGCACATCCTCCAGGCGGTGTCCCATGCCGGTGGCCAGCATCTGGCGCTCCGCCGCCAGCGCGTCCTGCGTGAACCGCTCACGCAGGCGCGCCCGCTCGGCCGCCTCGGCCAGGGTCTGCACCATGTAGGCGTGGCTGCTCACCCCTTGCTTGCGGGCGTCTTCGTCGATGGCCGCCTTGAGCTCGGCCGGCAGTTTGAGGCTGGTGGCGATGGTGGGGGGCATGGGGCGCTCCTGCTGGTAGTCAACCTTGACTACCAAGGTAGTCTAGCAGCAGTGTGTGGCCTTCGGGCCAATCGCTCAGACCGGAATCGGCGTTGATGTGGCCAGCGTCGCCCAGGTCGACTAGGTGCGAACCCCAACTCTGCGCCAAGGACTGGGCTTTGTCGAAGCCGCAATACGGGTCGTTGCGGCTGGCCACCAAGGTGCTGGCGAAGGGCAGGCGCTCGCGCACGATGGGTGCCCAGCTGGGCAGCACCGCGCGCAGTTCGTCGCGTTCGGGGTCGCCCGGGGCCACCAGCAGCGCGCCTTGCACCCGGTGGGTGCTGCGCGAAACCTGCGCCCAGGCGGCGGTGAGGATGCAGCCCAGACTGTGCGCGACCAGCACCACCGGGCCGTCGCAGCCAAGAATCACGTCTTCCAGCCGCGCGATCCAGTCGCCGCGTTTGGGTGTCATCCAGTCGTGCTGGTCCACCCACTGGTAGCGGTACAGGGCTTCCCAGCGGCTCTGCCAGTGGGCCGGGCCGCTGTTCTGCCAGCCCGGCAGGATCAACACATTCTCAGGCTTCATCGATCAAAAGTCGAAAGTGGGCACCAACATCAAATATGCAGCCGGAGCGAAATGCCTCGGGCCAGGGCAGCCGTGGAACCGGCTGTGCCGGGCCACTGGCTGCGTCCCCCTTTCAGGGGGAAGCCGCGCCAGCGGCGCAGAGGGTCACATCGTCTTGATCCGCTGAACCATTTCGCTCGCAAAAGCGAGAAACGCTTGACTGCCTTTGGCCGAAGGATCGAACACCACGCCGGGCAGGCCATAGCTGGGCGCTTCGGCCAGGCGCACATTGCGTGGGATGACGGTGTCGAACACCTTGTCGCCAAACTTGGCCTTGAGCTGGTCGCTGACCTGCACCTGCAGGGTGATGCGCGGGTCGAACATGACACGCAGCAGGCCGATGATCTGCAGGTCGCGGTTGAGGTTGCCGTGCACCTGTTTGATGGTGTTGACCAGATCGGCCAGGCCTTCGAGTGCGAAGTATTCGCACTGCATGGGCACGATCACGCCGTGCGCCGAGCACAGGCCGTTGAGGGTGAGCATGGACAGGCTGGGCGGGCAGTCGATGAGCACGAAATCGTAGTCGTCGGCCACGGCGACCAGCGCTTCTTTCAGGCGGCGCTCGCGGCGCTCCATCTCGACGAGTTCGACCTCGGCACCGGCGAGTTCGCGGTTGGCGCCCAGCACCCGGTAGCCGCAGGGGTCGGCCAGGGTGGCGGCTTGGGCGATGGTGGCTTCCCCGAGCAGCACGTCGTACACCGACAGGGCCATGCTGCGTTTGTCGATGCCCGAGCCCATGGTGGCGTTGCCCTGTGGGTCCAGATCGACCAGCAGCACGCGCTGACCGATCTTGGCCAGGCCCGCCGCCAGGTTGACCGTGGTGGTGGTTTTGCCTACCCCGCCCTTTTGGTTCGCCACACAAAAAATCTTGGCCATGGTGTTGTTCCCCGGGTGCGCTCAGCGCCGCTTGCAAAAAAGACGTGTCATTTGGACAGGGCCAGTTTCAGGCCAAATCCGATCAAAAACACCCCGGCGAGTTTTTCCAGGGTGCGGCCAATGCGCGGGCTGGCGCGCATGCGTTCGGCCAGGTGATGGGTGAGCAGGGTCATGCCCAGGCCGTACAGAAAGGTGAGGAAGGCGATGGTCGCGGCCATGGCGCCAAAGGTGATGAGGCCCTGGTGGCGCGCCGGGTCGACAAACAACGGAAAGAAGGCCATGTAGAAGACGATGGCTTTGGGGTTGAGCAAGGTGATGAAGAAGGCCTGCTGGAAGTATTGGCGCGGGCGGATGTTGAGCACCGGGGCGTCGCCGGGTTTGGCACTGAGCATTTTCCAGCCGAGCCACGCCAGGTAAGCCGCGCCCAGCCACTGCACGGCGGCAAAGGCGGCGGGGTATGTGGCCAACAAAGCGGCCACACCGGCGACCGCCGCCCACATGAGCACTTGGTCGCCCACGATGACGCCGAATGTCGCGGCCAGCCCACCGCCCACCCCGCCTTTGCCGGTGGAGGTGATGAGCGCCAGGTTGCCCGGGCCGGGCAAGGCCAAAAAGAGGACGATGGCGGCGACAAAAGCGCCGTAATCTGCGATGCCGAACATGGGGTGTGGGTGGTCGGGTGGGAGGGGTGAGTGTACGTGAGGTGTTGGCGCTTGCCGCTGACTTGTTCCGCTCTTTGCTGGGGTGGGCTATCTGCTGGTTTCGCTCTACTGGGTTGGCTAAGCGGGTGTGTGGGGGTGTCTGGCTCTGGTCCAGCTCGCGGGCGACTGCTTGGGCTCTCCCATGCTGCTTCGTCAACGCCTTGGTTGATGCGCCACCTCTGTGGCAACCGCGAATCGTCCCGGCGCCAGACACCCCCACACACCCGCCCAGAGACGATGTTGGTGCTCCACTCTGGGTACGCCCACTTTTCTTCACAGGGGAATGGGGCGGGGTTTTGGCGGCAGCACCATTCGCGGTTGCCACAGAGTGGGCTTACAAAGACGGCGTTGACGAAGTGGCGCCTGCACCCCCGGGAAGCCGCCCGCGAGGTGGAGCAGAGCCAAAGCACCGCCCCATCCCCCTGGCGCGAGGTCCAAGAGAGCAATCCCTCTCCACCCAAGCAGACGTGTTCCACGTGAAACATGCCCTGTGTTCCAGACAGCGGTGCGAAGCAGGAATATGGCGGTATCTGGTCTGGTCCAGCTCGCGGGCGGCTGCATGGGCTCTCCCAGGCTGCTTCGTCAACGCCTTGGTTGATGCGCCACCTCTGTGGCAACCACGAATCGTCCCGGCGTCAGACACCCCCACACACCCGCCCAGAGACGATGTTGGCGCTCCACTCTGGGTGCGCCCACTTTTCTTCACAGGGGGATGGGGCGGGGTTTTGGCGGCAGCCCCATTCGCGGTTTCCACAGCGTGGGCTTACAAAGACGGCGTTAACGAAGTGGCGCCTGCACCCCCGGGAAGCCGCCCGCGAGGTGGAGCAGAGCCAAAGCACCGCCACATCCCCCTGGCGCGAGGTCTAGGAACGAAACCTCACGCCGCCGCAGCACCAGGCCGAAGCCAGACAACACAGCGCTCCGCCTCCAACCCAGGCACCTGCAACTGTTCCACGTGAAACACCTCGACCTCCGAGGGCAGCGCCGCCAACTCGTCCGCAGGGTGTTTGCCCTTCATCGCCATCCACACCGCCCCCGGCTTCAGCGCCGCGCGCGACCACGTGGTGAAGTCGACCAAAGACGCAAACGCCCGCGAACAGACCACGTCGTAGCCCTGCCCTGCGTCGGCGCGCAGCGACTCCACCCGCGCATGAATGCCGCGCAGATTTGGCAACTTGAGCGAGGCCGCCACCTGCTGCACAAAGGCAGCCTTCTTGGCGACCGTGTCCACGCAGTGCACCGTGAGCTGCGGGCAGGTAATGGCCAGCACCACGCCGGGCAAGCCCCCGCCCGAGCCAACGTCCAACACCGCCGCCGGCTCGCCCGCGGTGTGGCGCAGCAGTGGCGGCACAGCCGCCAGGCTGTCGAGCAGGTGGTGGGTCAACATCTCGGCCGGGTCGCGCACCGCCGTCAGGTTATAGACCTTGTTCCACTGCGCGATCAGCGCCTGGTAGGCCAGCAGCTGGTCCACCTGGGTGGCAGACAAAACCAAGCCCAGCTCGGTCAGGCCGGCTTCGAGCGTGGGGCGCAAAGCGTTGGTGGACGCGGCGCTCACGCGGCCGCCCCCTCTTCCGCCCGGGCAAAGCCCTTGAAGCCGCCTTTTTTCAGGTGGATCAGCAGCAGCGAGATAGCAGCCGGGGTCACACCCGAAATACGGGAAGCCTGGCCCAGCGTCTCAGGCCGGTGTTTCTGCAGCTTCTGACGCACCTCAATCGACAAGGCCGTCACCTGGCCATAGTCCAGATCGGCGGGCAGCTTCAGGCTTTCGTAGTGGGCAGAGCGCTCCACCTCGTCGCGCTGGCGGTCAATGTAGCCCGAGTACTTGGCCGCGATCTCCACCTGCTCCAGCACCGCGGGCAGTTCATCGCCGAGTGTTTCACGTGAAACCACTGGCCGGGCATCGGTGGTTGGCGCTCCACTCTGGGTGCGCCCACTTTTCTTCACAGGGGGATGGGGCGGGGTTTTGGCGGCAGCCCCATTCGCGGTTTCCACAGCGTGGGCTTACAAAGACGGCGTTA
>CAMBOY010000062.1 GCA_945869245.1 Hydrogenophaga intermedia | reverse complement strand
ACTTTGCCTTTTTTGTGGACGTCAACGGCCTGCACACCGCTCCGTGGTTTGATCTGGTCAGCGTGGTGCAATACCCCGGCGTGTCGCATGAACTGGCCATGGCCTTTGGCGAAGTGTTCGACATCCGTGACATCAAAGCTTTTGCACTGGCCGACTTTGCCACCCGTGTGGGCATTGACCGCCGCCTGATGCAACGCGAAGCCCAACGCATGGCCAACGCCACCCGCCAGCACGCCGCTGCGTTGGCCGACAACGGCCCGTATCTGGACAGCGAGCGCACCTTTGCGCAAGGGCTCGCCCAATACGTGCTGGGGCAGGCGCAATGGCTGGAAGCCACTGCAGCCGAGGCGACGCGGATCAAGAAAACTTATCTGTAATCACGGCAAGGGCTTCAGGCCCAGCTCCACCAGAAACCGGTTGTGCATGTCTTTGGCGTTTTTGATGGCCAGCTCAATCGCAACGAGTTCTTTGTTGGTTGCCTCAAGATCAATCTCGGCCTCGCCCACCGCCGTGCTGATGTAGCGCGAGATGTTCAGGTTGAAATCGTTCTTCTGAACTTCGGCCATCTCCACCCGGCGTGAATAGCGAGGCGCTTCCAAGCGGTGCTGGTAGGTGTTGATGATCTTGGCGATGTGCTCGTCGGTGAGCTGGTTCTGGCGCTTGCCTTTGACGAAGTGTTCCGCCGCGTTGATGAACAACACGTCGTCCGGCTTCTTGCACTTCTTCAGCACCAGGATGCAGACCGGGATGCCGGTGGAATAAAACAGGTTGGACGGCAGGCCGATGACGGTGTCAATGTGCCCGTCCTTCAGCAGCTTGGTGCGGATGCGCTCTTCCGCCCCGCCCCGGAACAGCACCCCGTGCGGCAGGATGATGGCCATCACCCCTTCGTCCTTCAGGAAGTGGAAACCGTGCAGCAGAAAGGCAAAGTCCGCCGCCGACTTGGGCGCCAGGCCGTGGTTTTTGAAGCGCACGTCGTCCGCCATGGCCTCGCTCGGTTCCCAGCGCAGGCTGAAAGGCGGGTTGGCCACGATGGCGTCGAACTTGGGCTGCTTGGCAGGGTTGAGCTCGCGCAGCTTGTCCCATTCGTTGGCCAGCGTGTCGCCGTGGAAGATTTCAAACTCGGTGTCCTTCACCCCGTGCAGCAGCATGTTCATGCGCGCCAGGTTGTAGGTGGTCACGTTCTTTTCCTGGCCGTAGATGCGGCCAATCGTGCCCCCGGCGGCCAGCATACGGCGGCGCACGTTCATCAGCAGCGAACCCGAGCCGCAGGCAAAGTCCATCACGCTGTCCAGTCGCTGTTTTGCGCCGGTCTTGGGCTCTTGGCTGTCCAGCGTCACGATGGCCGACAGCACGTCCGAAATCTGTTGCGGCGTGTAGAACTCGCCCGCCTTTTTGCCGGAGCCCGCTGCAAACTGGCCAATCAGGTACTCATACGCATCGCCCAGCGTGTCCACGTCGGTGGAAAACGCCGCCAGCCCCTCGGCAATCTTCTGGATGATGGTGCACAGCTTGGCGTTGCGGTCGGCGTAGGTTTTGCCCAGCTTGGTCGAACCCAGATCGATCTCAGAGAACAGGCCGGCAAAGGTGCTCTCGAACGATTCGGTTTCGATGTAGCGAAACCCCGCCTGCAGCACGTGCAGCAACTCGCCGTCCTGCTGGCGGGCCATGTTGGCCACGTTGCTCCACAGGTGCAGCGGCTGCACCACGTAGTGCACCTTGCGGCGCATCTGCTTCTCAAACGCGGGCACGTCGGCTGCGTTGGCGGCGTACCACGCGGCCAGCGGCACTAGGCGACTCTCGGCGTCCACCGTCGGGTAGTCGCTGCCCAGCTCCTTTTTGGCCGCCGCTTCGTAGTTGTCCGACAAGTAGCGCAGAAACAGGAAGGACAGCATGTAGTCGCGGAAGTCGTCCGCGTCCATCGCGCCGCGCAGCTGGTCGGCAATCGCCCACAAGGTGTTGCCCAGTTGTTTTTGTTTGGTGTCGGTCATGGGTGTGTTGTGTCCAATGGCTCAGTGCAACTCAGCCGCTGAGCCGCAGCATTTTTTGAACTTCTTGCCACTGCCGCAGGGGCAGGGCTCGTTGCGGCCCACCTTGGTGCTCATGGCCTGGGCGGTGCGGCGCTCGGCCACGGCCTGGCGCAGCGGCAGCCAGTGGGCGTGCATCTGCAGCACGCTGTGCTCAAACTGCGCGGCCAGGGCGGTACGTTGCTCAGGTGTTGCCGTCAGTTCGTCCCACTCGGGTGGCGCATCCTCATCGCCCAGCACTTCAATAGGGTGGTACCACTGCTGGCCCTGCGGGCTGCGCAGCAGCGGCTGCCATGCCGACAGGCTCAGCTTCACCCCTTCGGTGAAGCCCTGTGCCCAGCCCTCCGCATCGCCTTCATCGGTGCCGCTGTATCCAAACGTGGGCCATAGCGGGGCAAACACTGGCGGGCTGTGCTCTAGGCCACCAATGATGCTGTTGTAGTGCCGCATGATCAGGCTCAGCAGGTGGTTGACCTGCTCCAGGCTGTCCATGGGCGGCATCATGCCGCCGTCGTCCAGATTCCATACCTTGGGCAGCCACTGGCTGGGCATCACCATTTCAGGGCCAATGGCGATGGCGTGTAAAAAACCGTCCAGTTCATCGAGCGTCATGCAGTCGATATCCATGGGCAGCTCTTGCAACAAGAACCGATCCAGCTCTTCCAGTTCATCTTCCGACAGCGGCGCCATCATGCGGTGCGGGCTGGCCGCGCCAGCGGCTGAAGGCGCTTTTCTCTCCCCATCCAGTTGGGCAAAAAAGGCGGCTCCGTTGGCCTTGGCCTCGGCTTGTGCACTGACGCAAAAGCGGTGCATGCCGCCCTCGGTCTCTATCTCGGCCAGCGCGGCGTCCAGCGCGGCCTGGTCGGTGGCAAAGCGTTCGTCCAACACGGTAGACGTGCCAGTCTCGTCCTCGATTTCCACAATCCAGTCCGGCTCGTTCACGCCCCGGTAAATGCCAATGTGCAGCGTGTGCCCCTCGCCGCTGAGCGTGCGCTCCAGTGGGGAGTGCACGTTGGTGTAGGTGTCGTCGTCTTGGGTCATCGGTTGTCTTTCGCTTCGGCTGGTGGCGTCACGGCTTGGCACGCTGTTTCAGCGTGGCCTCCAGCGCCTTCAGCTCGGCTTCGTCTTGCGCATCGGCGGCGCGGGCTTCGGCGGCTTTGCGGCGCTGGTCAAATGCCGCGTACAGCTCGCCGGTGCGCGCCTCCATTTGCTCATGGCTCACGCTGCCTGCGTGGGTCAGCACCGCAAAACCGTTGGACGCAATGATCTGGTCTACGTTCTGCTTCCAAAAGGCCATGCGCGTCTCTTGTTTGCTCTTTGCCCGCAGCTCGGCGGTTTCCAGAAAGATCGTCACCAGTCGGTTCAGGGTGTCGATCTCGTCCTCGGTCAGGTAGTTCTTGGCCACCACAATGTCGGCCTTGCGCACATGCGCACCCTTCCAGGTCAGCAGACCAAAGTGCGCATCAGCTGGGTTGGCCCGGGCGGTGATCAGCTCGGCGGCGGTCTTTTGTGTCACGGCGTAGATCAAAGCGTTTTGCACGCTGGCAAAAAACACCTCCGTGGCCTGGTCTGTCTTGTCGTAGTCGCTGGACAGCGCCAACAAATCGCGCACCTTTTGGTAAAAGCGCTTTTCCGAAGCCCGAATGTCGCGGATGCGCGCCAGCATCTCGTCGAAGTAGTCTGGGCGGCCGTCCGGGTGCTTCAGCCGCTCGTCGTCCATCACAAAGCCCTTGGCCAGGTACTCCTTGAGGATGGTGGACGCCCAGCGGCGGAACTGCACCCCGCGCGGCGAACGCACCCGGTAGCCCACGGCCAGGATGGCGTCGAGGTTGTAGAGCGTAACGGGGCGCTGCACCTGGCGCCCACCTTCGGTTTGAACTACCGAGGATTCCTCGGTAGTTGCCTCCCGGATCAGCTCTCCGTCCTCGAAGATGTTTTTAAGGTGCAAGCCCACGTTGTCGGTGCTGACATCGAACAACTCGGCCATTTCGCGCTGCGTCAGCCAGACAGTTTGGTCTTGAGCCCGCAGCTTGATCTGGCTGCGACCGTCGTCGGTGGTGTAGAGAATCAGGCCGCTCATGCCGCCACCGCCTCCGCCGAGGGAAACAGCTGCTGCATCAGACCCTGCTTGTGGGTCTTGAGGGTGTCGAGGGCCTGAGTGGCGGCGGTGATGAGGGTGTCAAGAGCGCTGAGGCAGTCGGCGATGCGTTGCTGTTCCGGCAGCGTTGGCACTGCTATATGCAGTTCCTTGAAGAAGGGAAGCCCGATGGTCTTGATTGTGCTACCCGTTGCGATCCGCTCGAAGATGGGCTTCATCTCTTGAAGCTGGTAGTACAAGAACCAGTTTGAAAGCAGATGGGCGTGGCAGGTCCACACGATGAAATGCTGGCTAACCGCCATGGGCAGTGCCATCACGGCGCTCTTGCCGACGCCAGCATCCCGGCTAATGAGAACGGTGCCAGTGGGATGAAGGACGGCTGAAGAGTTCTTGATGCCCTTCGCAGAAATCTCATACTCGGTCTTGGATATCAGGCCAACGTCCAGACGCTTCGAGTCAGCGAGGGAAATCCACTTGATGCCACCGTTGTAGTGCTCGGGGTCGAGCTTGCTCGGCGTATGCCCGGAGCCCCGTTTGGCCAAGTCTTCCAGCTTCTTGACTTCCCAATCTGGGGCATTCATGAATTCAGGAAACCGCAAACGCGGTTGTGTTTCGCCTTCGCGGGGGAAGAGTTGCTGCATCAGCCCTTTCTTGTGGGTCTTGAGCGCCTCCACCTTGCGCGCTTGCGCGGCGATCAGTTCGTCCAGGGAACACAGGCAGACGGCGATTTTTTGTTGTTCTGCGGGTGCAGGGGTCGGAATCTGCAGCTCAGAGAACTGCTTGTAACTGATCATCTTTCCGTCACGAAGACCCTCAAGGTTCTTGGTGAGGATTTGAATAAACCTATCAGTCTTCAGATAGTGCTTGTAGTAGGCTTCAGAGCCTTCGGCGCGCCGCCGCAAGACGACATATGCAGGGCTGCAGATGCCGTGGTATTGCGAGTATTCAATGCCGCCTTGAAAAGAGCGCAGGCTGATGATGAAGTCGCCCACTTGGACAACTTTGTAGCTTTCAATGCTTTTATCCGTTACAGAGACATGGTAGTCAATCATGTCCCGCGGAATGGCTCCGTGCTCTTGCGTGATCGCCAGTACAGGGAGGCCAGGTGGCGGGTTCTTGTCGTTGACTTGATCGAACAGATAGTTGCCTGAGCGCTCCTCCCAGGCGTCGGCCTTCCGAAACTCCGGAAACCGCAGCTTGGGCAGCAATTTTTCTTGTTCACTCATTTCAACAAGGCCTTTCCTTGAGCGGTCAGGCGGTATTGCTGCAGGCGGCTGTTGGGTTTGTCGGGGATGGTGTATTCAATCAGGCCGGTCTGCAGCAGCTTGCCCATGGCCACCTTGTAGTTGCCTGTGGGCTGGGTGTAGCCCAATGCGGCCAACAGGGCGCTGCGGCCCAAGGGCTCAGGCGCCAAAGCGGCTAATATTTTCTTATTGGTCTCGCTCAAGATGACTGGGGCCTCGACTGGGGCCTCGACTGGGGCCTCGACTTGTTCGGTCACTTCATCCTCATGCACCGGCCTGCTGGCCGCAAAGGTGATGCGCAAAAAGTTGTCGGTGAAGCGAAAGCACTCTGGCCCATAAAACTCAGTGATGCGGGGCAGGCCCGACCCCAGGTGTTCCACCATCTCCAAGTCTTTGAACACGCGCATCAGCTCTTTGTTGCGCGGGATGGAGTAACCCTCAAAAAATTCGGCCTGGGTCAGCCCTTCGGGCAGGGCGCAGGCGGAGGTGATTTCGATGCGGTCGGCAAAGATTTCAAACTTGGGCGGCACTTCGCGGGTGTAGTCGTTGTGGACGATGGCGTTGATCACCGCCTCGCGTAGGGCCACGGGGTTCCACAGGCGCAGGTCGATGCGTTCTTTGGCGGTGATGGTGCTGGCGGTTTTGTTTTCCAGGTCCAGCTTGTCGAGCACGGCTTTGGTGGCTTTGATCAGGGAGCAGTAACCGTATTCGTTGCTCTCCATCAAATGCACGCGGTCTTTGCCCCGGTATTTGGCCACTTTGACGGACAGGCCGTTTTCGTCGGCCAGCAGATAGGCGGCGTAGTTGAGTGCACCGTCTTCGGTGGTCAGCTCCAGGTTGGTTTTGAACTGCCTGCCCAGCGGCTTGCGCTTTTCCTCGTAGTAAATGCGCAGTTGCTCAAAGCTCAGGGCTTGGCGGTGGGCCTTGATTTTGCCGATGGAGTTGCGGGTTCGGCTGGCAAAGAGTTTGTCGATCATGGCCGCAGGCATGGGTTCTGCCGCGGTGCCAACGCGGATGAAGCAGCCTTTTTCACTCAGGCCATATTTCTTTTTGGCATAGGGCTTTTCGCTGCCGCTGGCCACGATGATCTTGATGCAGTGCACACCCGCCGGGGCTTCTTCTTCCACCAAATCAAACAGGCCCATGGCCGATGGGCTGATGTTGTTTTTGATGCGGTCTTTGACTTTGAGCATGTCGCCATCCACATCGGCCACACCCACGCGCTGGCCGTTGTCGTCGATGCCCAGGTAAATAAACCCGCCCTCGGGGCTGTTGAGGAAGGCGATGACTTCTTTTTCCAGGTCAAGCTCGGGTGTGAGTTCGCGCTTGAACTCGATGCGGTGGGTTTCCGCCAGGGGCGCGGCTTTATTGCTCATACGCGCTGAGTCCTGAAATCTCGCGCCCTTGGGCGCGTTTGTTCAGCAGGGGCAGCAGCTCGGCCATGAGTGCGGTTTCGGCTTGTGCCCGGTCTTTCCAGCCCAGATTCAGCGGCGCCATGAGGTCGCTCAAGCGCTCGCCGTCCAAGATCAGGCGTTGCAGCGTCTGGTCCACAAAGGCTTGCAGAGCGGGGGCGTCCAGACTGTGCTGGGTGGCGATGGTGGCCAGCTCGGCGCTGTCGCGTTCTTTTTTGAAGCGGATGTAGCCTTCGCGGATGGCGGTCTCGCTCAGGCCCTCACCGACCTTCAAAGTATTGATATAGGCGGCGATATCGTCGCGCTCGTTTATGAACTTGGCGTCGGCCGCGATGATGCCGATGAGTTCATCCTTGGTCATGGTGTGTTTGCCCGCGCTTTGGGTGAAGCGGGACATGAGACCCATGATGTAGTCGTAGTCGATGACGGCGCTGGCGAACAGCACGAATTCGAAGTCGAGCTGGTCCACTTCGTCGGCGCCAGTCTTGTCATCTGCGTCCTGCGTGCCCTTGCCCTGTTGCGCCTTGAGGCGCTGGGCGGTGTCGAGGTACACACCGCGAAAGGCCTGCAGCTCTTCGCGCGGCAATATGGCTTCAATGGCCGCAGCGTGGTCGGCGGTCAGGTCGGTGTATTGGTCCAGCTGGGTCTTGAGACGCTGCACTTCCTTGAAGGCCTTGATGAAGGCGGCGCGGGCGTCGTCGCCCTTGAGCTGGGGCACGGCTTCGGGCGCGCAGGGCAGGCCCTGGGTTTGCATGAAGTCGGCCAGTTTCTGCACAGCGGCGTCGAGCTTTTCAATGACCACAGGCGCTTTGTCCACCAGCCAGATTTGGCGTTCTTCCTCGGTGGCGTTTTCGCCGGAAAACAGGGCGATGGCCGCGTCCACGTTGTCTTTTTGCTGGCGAAAGTCGAGGATGTTGCCGTAGGGCTTGCTGCCGTTGAGCACGCGGTTGGTGCGGCTAAAGGCCTGAATGAGCCCGTGGTACTTGAGGTTTTTGTCCACGTACAGGGTGTTCAGGTACTTGCTGTCAAAGCCGGTGAGCAGCATGTCGACGACGATGGTGATGTCGATCTTTTTGGCGGCGGGAAAGTCGGCGTTGGGCCACTGCTGGTCTTTGATGCGCTTTTGCACGTCCTGGTAATACAGGTCGAACTCGCCAATGTTGTGGTTGGTACCGTAGCGGGCGTTGTAGTCGGCCAGGATGGCTTTGAGCGCGGCCTTTTTGCCTTCGGGGTCTTCCTCGTTGTCGGCCTTTTCCTGCTGCAGGTCTTGCTGCAGTTGCTTGACGTCGGCATTGCCTTCGGCCGGGGGCGAGAACACGCAGGCGATGTTGAGCGGCGCAAAGGCGGGGTCGGCCTCTTGTTTCGCCTTTTGCATGTCGGCGAACAGGGCGTGGTATTCAATGGCGTCGTTGATGCTGGCGGTGGCCAACACGGCGTTGAAGCGGCGCCCAGCGGTGGCGGTGTCGTGTTTGGCCAAGATGGCCTCGATCACGGCCTTTTTGGCCAGCGGTTCCCCGGGCTTGGGCGGGTTCTTACCTTCCGGTTTGTAGTAGTCCACGTGAAAGCGCAGCACGTTGGCGTCTTCAATGGCGTGGGTGATGGTGTAGGCGTGCAGCTGCTTCTGAAACAGGTCTTCGGTGGTCTTGAACTGGCCTTCTTCGCCTTCGAACTGTTTGGCGCTGGCGTTCTTCTCAAAGATGGGCGTGCCGGTGAAGCCGAAAAGCTGGGCCTTGGGGAAGAAGGTTTTGATGGCCTCGTGGTTGTCGCCAAACTGCGAGCGGTGGCATTCGTCAAAGATGAAGACGATGGGTTTGTTGCTCAGCGGTTCAAGCTGTTCCTTGTAGGTGGCTTGGCCGCTTCTGCTGCGTTGTTTGTTGCGCTTGCTGTTCTCGTCCAGCGCCAGGCCCAGCTTCTGGATGGTGGTGACGATGACCTTGTCGGCGTAGTCGTCAGACAGCAGGCGACGCACCAGCGCGCCGGTGTTGGTGTTTTCTTCGACGCAGCCTTCCTGGAAACGGTTGAATTCTTCGCGGGTCTGGCGGTCCAGGTCTTTGCGGTCCACCACAAACAGGCATTTCTCGATGTCCGGGTTGTCCTTGAGCAGGGTGGACGCTTTGAAGGACGTGAGCGTTTTGCCGCTGCCGGTGGTGTGCCAGATGTAGCCGTTGCCGCAGTTCTGGTGGATGCAGTCCACGATGGCTTTGACGGCGTACACCTGATACGGCCGCATCATCAGCAGCTTCTGTTCGCTGGCCACCAGCACCATGTAGCGGCTGATGGCTTCGCCCAGTGTGCACTTGGGCAAAAAGGTCTCGGCAAAGTGGTCGAGATGGGTGATCTTTTTATTGGCCTCGTCGGCAAACTGGTAGATGGGCAGAAAGCGCTCGTCGGCGTTGAAGGCGAAGTGCCGGGCGTTGTTGTTGGCGAAGTACCAGGTGTCGGTGCGGTTGCTGACGATGAACAGCTGCAGGAAGCACAGTAGGGTTTTGCTGTAGCCGTTGCCCGGGTCGTTTTTGTAGTCAACGATCTGCTCCATGGCGCGACGCGGGCTAATGCCCAGCGTTTTCAGCTCCACCTGCACGCAGGGCACACCGTTGATGAGGATGAGAACGTCGTAGCGGTGGTGGCTGTAGTCGGTGTTGATGCGCAGCTGGTTGACGACCTCGAAGGTGTTTTTGCACCAGTCTTTGATGTTGACGAGGGTGTAGTTCAGCGGGGTGCCGTCGTCGCGGGTGAAGGCGTTGCGCTCGCGCAGGGTGCGGGCGGCGGTGTAAACATCGGGTGTGACGATTTCGTCCAGCAGTCGGGTGAATTCACCGTCCGACAGGTTGACGCGGTTCAGCGCCTCAAATTTGTCGCGGAAGTTTCGCTCCAGCGCTGCCCGGTCGCGGATGTCGAGGCGGTACTCATATTTCAGGCTTTGCAGCTTGCCGATGAAGCCGTACTCGATCTGCTCTTCCTTGACCGCACGGGGCGGGGCGAGGGGAGTGGGCTCATAGGTGACTGGGGACGACGGCATAAATGGAGAAGTCTATTGGCTGGCAAGTTGCCAGCGAAGGTGTAGATGATATGCAGAGTCAGGCCTGACAAGGGGCGTCTTGGTGGTTTTCAGTTGGCTGAGAGCGCCAGCATGGCGTGCGTCACCCCGGGACCGCATACGCCACCCGGCGTACAGACGTTTGACAGGGTAATCCCTAGCATTGGTGTCACTGAGTTGGCCCATCCCGGCCACCGGTGATGCCCCAAGCCCAACCACCCTGTCGAACGGAGTCCTGTCATGTCCCAGTCCACCCGCCGCTTCACCCTCAAAGCCCTGTCGGCCGCCGCCGCGCTGGGCGCTTTTGGCCTGGCCGCGCCAGCCCATGCCCAAAACACGATCAAGGTCGGCATCCTGCATTCGCTCTCGGGCACCATGGCCATTTCCGAGACGGTGCTAAAAGACGTGGCCCTGATGGCCATCGACGAGATCAACGCCAAGGGCGGCGTGCTCGGCAAGAAGCTTGAGCCGGTGGTGGTCGACCCGGCGTCCAACTGGCCGCTGTTCGCCGAAAAGGCCAAGCAGCTGATCGACCAGGACAAGGTCGCCGCCGTGTTCGGCTGCTGGACCTCGGTGTCGCGCAAGTCGGTGCTGCCGGTGTTTGAAGAAAAGAACAGCCTGTTGTTCTACCCGGTGCAGTACGAAGGCGAAGAGCTGTCGAAAAACGTGTTCTACACCGGCGCGGCGCCCAACCAGCAGGCCATTCCCGCGGTGGAATACCTAATGAGCAAAGACGGTGGTTCGGCCAAGCGCTTTGTGTTGCTCGGTACCGACTATGTGTACCCGCGCACCACCAACAAAATTTTGCGCGCCTTCCTGAAAAGCAAGGGTGTGAGTGATGCCGACATCATGGAGGAGTACACCCCCTTCGGCCACAGCGACTACCAGACCATCATCGCCAAGATCAAGAAGTTCTCGTCCGAGGGCAAAAAGACGGCGGTGGTGTCCACCATCAACGGCGACTCCAACGTGCCCTTCTACAAAGAGCTGGGCAACCAGGGCATCAAGGCCAAAGACGTGCCGGTGGTGGCTTTTAGCGTGGGTGAGGAAGAGCTGCGCGGTGTGGACACCAAGCCGCTCGTGGGCCACTTGGCCGCCTGGAACTACTTCATGAGCATCAAGAATCCGACCAATGCGGCGTTCATCAAGAAGTGGAGCGATTACGCCAAGGCCAAGAACATCGCTGGCCACAAGGACCGTCCGCTCACCAACGACCCGATGGAGGCCACCTACATCGGTATCAATATGTGGGCACAAGCGGTCAAGAAGGCCGGCACCACCGACACCGACAAGGTGATTGCTGCCATGGCCGGCCAGACCTTCCCCGCCCCGGGGGGCTTCATGTCCACCATGGACAAACAAAACCACCACCTGCACAAGCCGGTGTTCATTGGCGAGATCAAGGCCGACGGCCAGTTCAACGTGGTGTGGAAGACCAAGGGTCCGGTGGTGGCCGACCCCTGGAGCGACTACATCCCCGAGAACAAAGGCAAGGCCAACGTGCCCACGAAGAAGTAAGCACCCCCCGCGAGGGGAGGTGAGCACCCCCCGCGCGCCGTTGGCGCTCCCCCCTCTCTCGCCTGCGGCGGGAGGGGGGCGACACCTGGGGCCGGCACAGCCGGACCCTCGGTGTCTTGGGGCCTTGGCAGCCTTGGCGTTGGCCTTTGTTTGGGAACTCTTATGACATTTCATTGGCTTCGACACCTGTGTTTGAGTGTCTTGCTGGGTCTAGGTCTGGGCCTGGGTGCCGCCCACGCCTTGACCCCGGATGAGGCCCTGACCTTGGCAGCGGGTGAGAGCGACGAGCGCATCGCCACGCTCAATCGCTTGGCGGTGACCGCCGATGCGCGTGCGCTGGCGTTGATCGATGCGTTGGCGCGCGACGCGGTGCGGGTGCAGGGCGATGCGGTTTTGCTGGTGGCCGAAGACGGCACGGCGAGCGACGCGGTCACCGGTGCCACCGTGGCGCTCACCGAGGCGGCCGAAGAGGTGATGGTCAACAACCGGCTGCGCAGCGCGATCGACACCGCACTCGCCGGCCGCGATCTGCTGGGCAACGATGTGGCGGCCCAGCGCCGTGCCGCCGGGCTGTTGCGCCAGGCGGCCCTTGACGAACCCGACGCGGCGCAGTTGCCACTGATCGAACAAGCTTTGGCCTTGCCCACTTTGGATGCGCAGGCGCAGCGCGCCTTGCTGCTGGCGCAGGCTGCGATTGAAGTGGCACACGACGACCCCGCGCGCCGTCTGGCCGCCGCCCAACTGCTGGGTGAGCGCCGCCTGCCCGAGATTCGCCCGTTGTTGCAGCAGCGCATGGAGGCGGAGGGCGACCCGGCGGTGGCTGCTGCGCTCAAGGCCAGTCTGGCCGCGCTCGACCGTTCGCTGCTGCTGGGCAACACGCTGGGCCAACTGTTCACCGGTGCCAGCTTGGGCAGCATCTTGTTGCTGGCCGCACTCGGCCTGGCTATCACCTACGGGCTGATGGGTGTGATCAACATGGCGCACGGCGAGCTGATCATGATCGGCGCCTACGCCACCTGGGCGGTTCAGGTGTTTTTTAAGACTGCGCTGCCACAGTGGTTCGACTGGTATCTGCTGGCGGCGTTGCCGGTGGCGTTCCTGACATCGGCGCTGGTGGGAGCGTTGATGGAGCGCAGCGTGATCCGATTTTTGTACGGCCGTCCGCTCGAGACGCTGCTGGCGACTTGGGGCATTTCGTTGGTGCTGATGCAAACCGTGCGCACCTTGTTTGGCGCACAGAACGTCGGCGTGGAAAACCCCAGCTGGATGAGCGGCAACCTGACCCTGCTGGGCAACCTGACCTTGCCGTACAACCGGCTGGTGATCATCGCGTTTGCTGCTGACGTGCTGATGGCAGTGGCGCTGCTCATCA
>CAMBOY010000061.1 GCA_945869245.1 Hydrogenophaga intermedia | reverse complement strand
GGCGGTGGGCACCACCGCCATCGGCGCCACCTTGAGCGAGCTGCAGCCGGTGTGGCTGCACCGCGGTGAGCACTTTTTTGCCGACACCACAGTGTTCAGCTGCGCCGGGGCACCGGTGTTCGGTCCCGATGGCCAGTGTGTTGGCATGCTGGACCTCACCGGGGTGGATGTGCCGGAGCGCCCGGCGCTCAAGCACCTGGTGGCGCAATCGGCACGGCGCATTGAGAACGCCCTGACGCTGGCGCAAACCCATGCCTTGCTGCTGCGGCTGCAGTGGCCCGGACACTGGATGGGTGAAGAATCCACCGGGCTGCTGTGCCTAGACGCCCACGGCCAAGTGGTGGCCGCCAACCGGGTGGCCAGCGAGATGCTGGACCTGCCAGCCAACCAGACCAGCCCGCACGCCGAGGCGCTGTTTGCCGTGCCCTTGGGCGCGCTGTGGGACGCCGCGCGCGGCCAGCGCCCGCCCACTGAGTTGCCCCTGTGGTCGGGCTTGCGGCTGCAAGTACAAGCCCAGCTGTCGCACGCCGTGCGCGAGGGCAGCGCCAACCGGCTGCCGCTGCGCGACATGGAAAGCGCCCTGATTCGCAAAGCCGTGGACGACGCCCAGGGCAATGTGGTGGCGGCGGCGCGGGCGCTGGGCATCAGCCGCGCCACGGTCTACCGCAAGCTCGGGCGGCGCTGACCGCGCAGCGCCTGCCACGCTCAGGTGGTGAGCGTGAGCCGGTGCGACTGGAAAATGGACAGCATCTGCCCGGACGACTGCAGCTTGCCCATCGCCTCGTCCACCGCCACGCGCAGGTGCCGGTTGGACGCTTTGATCGCCACCCCCACCGGCCAGCCTTTGGCGAGCTGGTGCCCAAAGGCCAACTCGCCCAGGCGCAAATGGCCCGTAGCCCCAGCGGCCTGGTTGAGCGCCACCTCGGCGTGCGCGCGGGTCACATAAGCGGCCGCGGCTTCGCCCTGTATCACCGCTTGCGCCGCGGCAATCGCGTCCGGATACAGCTTGACTTGCGAGCGCAACAAGCCGCCACCGTGACCGATCAGCACACTGGTCAGACCGGCACCGCCCTCGGCGGCCAGGGGGTGGCCCACCAAGTCTTCGGCCTGGCGCACCTCGTCGAGCTTGCGGCTGTCGCGCAGCAAGACCGGACGCTCCGACATGTAGGCACCAAAGATGAACACCTTGCGGTTGGCAAACATCAGGTGCCGATCGACCGGTACCCGCATCATCAGATCGGCCGGGCCAAAGCCCAGGTAGTGGCCGCGCTCGACCATCCAGCGCAGATCGGCGTCCATGTTCTCGCCGGCGTGAAAGGGCAGAAAGCTCACGCCCAAGCCCATGTGCTTGACCAGGGCGCGGGCGATGTCGGCGTCCAGTCCCACCACCTCACCTTTGGCCTCGCTGGAAAAGGGCGCGTTGTCTTTGTAGACCGCCACTTTGAGCGAGCCCGAGGCCTTGATTTTGTCGAACTGTTCACCCTCTTCGTCGGCCTGCGCCCAAGCGGGCGCAGCCAGACACGCAGCGGCTCCAGCAAGAGCCCGCAAACTGTGGCGGCGCGAGATCAGCATCAGAGCCTCCTGTATAAGGGTTCACGACGGGTTTCGATGTAGGTGCGGATCGCCCAGATGGCTTCTTGGGTCAAGATGCCTTCAAAAGGGGGCATGTAGACCCGGCCATCGCGGGTACGGCCTCGGCGAGTGGTGGCCACAAAGTACTCATCCATTTCTTTGAAGCAGGCCTGCTTCTTGGCGGCGTCGGCCAAGCCTTTGCAATCGTCGTCGAACTTGCGCAGGTCGGGCGAGATGCCACCAGAAATCGCTTCTAAGCCGTGGCAACGGGCACAGTTTTGGTTGTAGGCCGAGGAGCCGATGCGCAAGGCTTCTTTGTGCGCTGGCCCGGTGCTGTAGGGGTTGGCGTCCAGCCACTTGGCGCCCAATTGGGGCAAGCTGCTGGTGTCCACCGATTGGGGCACCACATCGCCATGCGACCAGGCCTGAGAAGCGCTGAGCAGCAGCGCAGCGGTCAGCGAAAGAAGAGAAAGAGAAGGACGTGTCATGGTGGTCTCCGCACACACAGTTCAAAAAATTGGCTTGCACGGAGTTAGCAATATGCGGGCCACGCCCACCCATGGGCACACGCTGCAGCGCGGGCGCCAACTCTTGCGCCCGCGCTGCTCCAAATTGAAACAAGCCGCTGTGACAGACCAGGCCAGCGGCGCTGAACACTGGATGGGCGCCCAGCGGCTGCCCCGCCGATGCGCGACCGACTGGCCTGACTCCAGCGGGTGCAAGACTTGCATGGTCCGTGCGGCGAATGGTTGATCAGGGTTTTCCCCTGCCCCCCTTGGGCCACAGATGTGCGGACAATCGAATGAGTACAAAAGAACTGACATCCGGAGACAAGTTGCCGTGCAACAACGGCGGTGCGCCAGAGCGGCACACCACACCGTGGCACGGCATCGCCCCTGAGCCAGGAGGGAACACCATGGCCGCCTTTTCTTCGCCGGCAGAGACACGCCCCACCGCCGACAACCGCCCATTGGGCAACGCCTTTGACGAGGTCATCGATCTGTCGCGCCAGCGCTCGCAGTCGTTTGGTCTGGACGAACAAGGCCAGCCCGACTTCAGCAGCGCGCGGCGCGGCGAGCTCAGCAGCGCCCTGGAAGAAAACCGCTTTTTGTTTCAGCATGCCGCGCCCGTCATGGAGACGCTGCACGACCAGATCGTCAACACCCACAGCATGGTGGTCTTGACCACGGCCAAGGGCATGGTGCTGCATTCCCTGGGCGACAACGACTTTCTAGAAAAAGCCTCGCAGGTGGCGCTGACACCGGGCATGGACTGGTCCGAACGCGGCAAAGGCACCAACGCCATTGGCACCGCGCTGGCCGAAGAAGAAGCGCTCACCGTGCTCGGTGGTCAGCACTACATGGACGCCAACAAGTTTCTGGCCTGCTCGGCCGCGCCCATCTTCGACCCCTATGGCCAAGTCATTGGCGCGCTGGACGTGACCGGTGACCACCGGTCTTTTCACCAGCACACCTTGGCGCTGGTGCGCATGTCGGCGCAGATGATCGAGAACCACATGTTCGCCGACGTGTTCGCCAAGGCGATCCGCATCCATTTCCACACCCGCTCCGAGTTTCTGGGCACGCTGGTGGAGGGCATTGTGGTGTTCTCGCCCGAGGGACGTTTTCTGTCGGCCAACCGCAGCGCACAGTTCCAAATCGGCTTGTCGATCAACGCCTTGCGGGCCCACACGTTTTCGTCCTTGTTTGGTCTGCCCGTATCGGGCCTCAACGAGGTGTTTGCCGGCGGTCAACGCGCGCCCAAGCAGCTGTGCCTACCCAACGGCGTAACCGTGTGGTGCCGTGCCAAGTTCAAGACCACCCCCACCTGGAGTGTGTCTGGCGGCGCACCGGCCAGCGATGCCGACAGCAGCGCACCACCATTGGCCCCGCGCGTGGCAGCGCCCAACCGCGCAGCAACGCCCGAGCCGGCTGTGGTGCGCACGGCGCCGGCCAACAAAGGCGCGCTGTCGACGCTGCGCTATTTGGACACCGGTGACGCCCAGGTCGGCGCGGTGATCCAGAAGGTGCAGCGGGTGCGCGGGCGCGACATTCCCATCATGATCTTGGGCGAAACCGGTACCGGTAAAGACCTGCTGGCGCAGGCCATTCATGGCGACTCGGACCGGCGCAACGGGCCGTTTGTGTCGGTCAATTGCGCCTCGATTCCCGAGACGCTGATCGAATCGGAGCTGTTTGGCTACGAGGAAGGCGCCTTCACCGGCGCGCGCAAAAAAGGCGCGCCCGGTAAGATCCAACAAGCGCATGGCGGCACGCTGTTTCTGGACGAGATTGGCGACATGCCCAAGCAGCTGCAGGCCCGCCTGCTGCGGGTGCTGCAAGAGCGCCGCGTCAGCCCGCTGGGGGCAGGCAAAGAGGTGGAAGTGGACATTGCGGTGGTCTGCGCCACCCACAAAAACCTCAAGGACATGATCGCCAAAGGCGAGTTCCGCGAAGACCTGTACTACCGGCTCAATGGCCTGGTGGTGCGCCTGCCCGCGCTGCGCGAGCGCACCGACTTCGACGTGGTGTCGCGCAAGATCCTGGCCTCGCTGTGCGAGAACGCCGAGCAGATCAGCATCTCCCCGCGTGTGATGCAGCTGTTTCGCCAGTACGCCTGGCCGGGCAACTTCCGCCAGTTGCACAACCTGCTGCGCACCGCGGTGGTGATGGTGGGTTGCGACGGCGCGATTGAGGTGGAGCACCTGCCCGACGACTTTTTGGAAGAAGTGGCCCAGGTGGCGCCGGTGCCACCGCGCGCGGTGCACCTGCCCACGCCCGCACACATGAGCGCCGACCACCTGCAACAGGTGCATGCGGTGGCGCACTTTGTACCCGACACCGGGGACGGTGGCAGTCTGCACGATGTGGCGCTGCACACCATGGCCCAAGTGCTGCGCCAGCACCGGGGCAATGTGTCGGCTGCGGCCAAGGCGCTGGGCGTCTCGCGCAACACCATTTACCGCAAAAAAGACCAGTTGCCGCCCGACGTCTGGGCTTGACTGCGCAGGCGTCAGGGTCGCAGCAAACCGTCCATCCAGGCGGGCTCCAACTCACGCCAAGCGCGCTGCAGATTAAAGCCATGGCGCTCGTGCCCGGCCCAGCGCGCAAAGGGCGCTGCGGCCCGCACGGGCAACTCGCTCACCTGCTGACCCGCCTCCATACCCTGCAACACCTGTTGCTGCACCTGTGCCAGATACGCGTCGGTGGCCGCGATGGCGCGCTGCGCGTCGCCTGGCCGATGACCCGCCAGGGTGGCGCCCACCACCCACAGCGGCTGCAGGGTCTGCACATCGCTCAGAGCCTGGCGCCAGCCCAACAAGCTGCCTTGCGCCAGTTCGGGCAGGCGCTGGCCATAGACCAAGCCCCCCACCCAGGCGATGCGGTGGGCATCGTTCCACAGCACCAGATCGCTTTGGGTGTGGGCGTTGCGGACCTCGCGCAGCTGCAGCCGGTGTGGGCCGAAGTGCAGCTCCTCGCCCGGGCGCAGCAGCGCGTCGGGCAACACGATCTGGGTACCGGCCATGGCGGACACACCCACCCGGTCGGTCAAATCGGCCAGACAGCCCGGGCAGCGTTGTCGCATGGTGTCGCTGGTGCGGGCGGTAGCCAGCACGCTGACGCGACCCGTGCGCTGCGCGTCGGCAAACGCCGCGTTGGCCAGCACATTGTCGGCGTGGGCGTGGGTGTTGATGACGCGCTCGATGTGCGCCCCCCACACGCAACGCACCCGAGCCACCAGACGCTGGCCCTGCCGCAGGCTGGGGCCGGGGTCGATCACCCACGCACGCTGGCCATGCACCAAGACCGTGGTGGGCGACACATGGCCGGCGTTGCCGGCGTTGGGCTCTTGGTCCACCGCCGGCTGCCAGACGTGCACACCCGGCGCCAGCGTGTGCCAGCCGGCGCCGGTGTCGGTGTCGCAACCCTCGGCGCTGTGTACCGCCGGCGGCATCGGCGCACAGCCCAGCAACAGCGCAGCTGCCAGCGCCCACAGCGCGCGCCAAGGCCAGTGGCTCATGGCGTGGCCCCTTGCACCGTCTGGCGCAGGGCCAGCGCCATCGCCGGCTCCACAGACAAATGCCCGCTGGCCACCGCGCGCCAGCGCGACAAGCCGCCGGGCAGGTGCCGGTGCGCCACCCAGGCCGGCGCTGGGTCACACACCGCGTCCCACTGGCCATGCAGCCAGTCCACCGGCACCCGGTGCTGCGCCAGGGCTTGCAAGGCTTGTGTCACGGTGCGCGGCGACCAGCCGCGCCGCGCGCCCAGCACCGCCATTTGCACCCGCGCCTTGGCGGCGGTGGCTGGCGCGCGCCGCAGCGCCGCGTGTCCGCGCAGTTGTGCCTCGGTGCGCCGCTGCAAACGGCGCAAGCCCACCCGCAGCGCGGTGCCGCCCCCTTGCGGCGCACCGTCTTGGCCACGCCGCATGCCACGCAACAGGGCGTAGCGCTCCAACCATTGCCAGGCCACCACGCGCTGCCGCTGTGTCACCCCTTCTCCAAAATGGAACACCCGTTGCACACCCTGCAACACCTGGGCGGGGCGGGACACCAGTGGCCACGCCGCCCGCAAGGCGCTGTGGCGCCGCGCCCCAGGCAAGGGCGGCGCAAACACCCGGGCCATGTCAGCCTGGGTCCACAGAAACCCGCCGCGCAGCACCAGACGCTGCAGCCGGTTGGCGTGTGCCTGCGCGTACGCCAGCGCCAGGGTGGCGCCCCAAGAGCCGCCCAGCACCGACCAGCGGCTGGCGCCAATGGCATGGCGCAAGGCCTCCATATCGGCCACCAGGTGGCGCCAGCCGGTCTGCGCGCGCCCGCCCCGGGGGCGCGCGCCGCCGCAGCCGCGCTGGTCCCACAGCAGCACCTGGCAGCGGCGCAGATCAAACGGCGCCAGCGCGGCGGCCGACGCGCCGCTGCCCGGCCCGCCGTGTGGCACCGCCCACACCGGGGTGCCGGGGGTGCCCACCAGCCACCAAGGAACGCGGTGCCAGCCACGGCGCAACACGCCTTGGCGCAGCACGCGGACGCCGGCGGTGGGCGCACTGGGCGCACACGCCGGAAAGTTGGCACTGAATTTGCTGACCATGGGCTTGGTGGTGGTGAGGTGTCACATCGGGTCGATGCACCGCGCCACTGTCATTTTCCGTGCCAACTCTTTTTTCATGGAGACATTCTGATGCAATGGACCACACCCGCCTTCACCGATCTGCGTTTCGGCTTTGAAATCACGATGTACATCGCCAACCGCTGAACCCCATCGCCCCGCCGGGACCTGTCCATGCACATCAAGGTACTGGGATCGGCCGCCGGTGGGGGATTCCCGCAATGGAATTGCAACTGTCCCAATTGCGCTGGCCTGCGCTCGGGCCAGATTCGGGCACAAGCCCGCACCCAATCGTCGATTGCGGTGAGCGCCAACGGCCAAGATTGGCTGCTGGTCAACGCCTCACCCGACATCCTCACCCAAATCGCCCGCACGCCTGAGCTGCAGCCAGCGCGCGCCCTGCGCGACAGCGGCATCGCCGCCGTGCTGCTGATGGACGCCCAAATCGACCACGTCACCGGCCTGCTGATGCTGCGCGAACGCAGCACCCCCCTGCCGCTGTTGGCCACTGCCGAGGTGCAAAGCGACATCGCCCAGGGTTTTCCGATCACCGGCATCTTGTCGCACTACTGCGGCACCCGGCTGCAGACCTTGCCCATCGACGGCAGCGCGGTGCATATTCCCGAGTTGCCTGGGCTCGAAGTGTTCACCGTGGCGCTGCACTCCAAGCCGCCGCCGTATTCGCCGTTTCGCGGCGCGCCGCGCGCGGGCGACAACATTGGCCTGCTGGTGCGCAACCCCGCCACCGGGCAACAGGTGTTTTATGCGCCGGGCCTGGCGCAGGTGGGGCCCGAGCTGCTGGACCTCATGGCCGGCTGCCACACCGTGCTGGTGGATGGCACCTGCTGGACGGCCGACGAGCTGCAAGCCCTGGGCGTGTCGCAAAAAAGCGCGCTCGACATGGGCCACCTGCCACAAAGCGGACCGGGCGGCATGATCGAGCAGCTCGACCGACTGCCGCACACGGTGCGCAAGGTGCTGATACACATCAACAACAGCAATCCCATCCTGCGCGAAGACGGCCCTGAGCGCCTGATCCTGAGCGATCACGGCATCGACGTCGCCTTCGACGGCATGGAGATTGCATTCTGAGGCGGCCATGGACCCGATAGAACACCAACACATCACGGAGGACTCCCGCCAGCCCTGGAGCCGGCAGGAGTTTGAGGCCCAGTTGCGCGCCAAAGGCCGCGGCTATCACATCCACCACCCGTTCAATGTGCGCATGAACGCCGGCGGCTGCACACCCGAAGAAATCCGCTGCTGGGTCGCGAACCGCTTTTATTACCAGGTGTGCATTCCGCGCAAGGACGCGGCCATTCTGGCCAATATGCACGACCGCGCGCACCGGCGGCTGTGGGTGGAACGCATCCTCGACCACGACGGCCATGGCGACTACGCCGGCAGCGCGGCCGGTGGCATCGAGGCCTGGACCCGGCTGGGCGAGGCGGTGGGCATTGCGCGCGCCGATCTGTGGTCGCTGCAGGGCGTGGTGCCGGCGGTGCGTTTTGCCTGCGACGCCTATGTGAACTTCGCGGCGCAGGCGCCGTGGCAAGAAGCGGTGTGCTCCTCGTTGACCGAGATGTTTGCGCCACAAATCCACAAAGACCGGCTGGCGAGCTGGCCGCAGCACTACACCTGGATCGAGGCCGAAGGCCTGGGCTATTTCCGCAGCCGCATTCCGCTGGCCAGCCGCGATGTGGAGCACGGTCTGTCGGTCACGCTGGACCATTTCCGCAGCCGCGCCCAGCAAGAACGGGCGCTGGAGATTCTGCAGTTCAAGCTGGACATTTTGTGGAGCATGCTCGATGGGGTTGAGAAAGCCTGTGAGTAGACGACTCCCTCCTGCGCCGCTGCGCGGCTTCCCCCCTGAGGGGGGACCACACCCTTGGGCCGGCGGAGCCGGACCCTCAGTGTGTCTGGCTTACAAGACACCTCGCTTCGGCTGCATGGCTGGCGCGTCGGGCCGTCTGGCTTGGGGGCACTTCGCGCCGGATGCTTTGCTTGGGCACTTCGCTTTCGCTGGTGCCCGGTGGGACTGGACATAGGTATGGCCTTGCCTGAGAAACCTGTGTTGTCGCGGCGGTTTCGGCTGCAGTTTGAAGAGGCGCAACAGCGCTGGGTGCTGCTCTATCCCGAGGGCATGGTGCAGCTCAATCCGAGTGCGGCGGAGATTTTGAAGCGTTGTGATGGGTCGCAGACGGTGGAGGCCATCGTGGCGGATCTGGAAACGGCGTTCAGCGCGCAAGGCATTGGGCCCGAGGTGAGCGCTTTGCTCGAAGAAGGACAGCGCCGTGGCTGGATCGGTTGATCTCCCTGCTGCACCCAGCGCTGGCCCGCCCCTGTGGCTGCTGGCCGAGCTGACCTACCGCTGCCCCTTGCACTGCGTGTTTTGCTACAACCCGGTGCGCTACGCCGGGGTGCAGCACGAACTCAGCACCGCGCAGTGGGTCGATGTGATGACCCAGGCCCGCCAGCTCGGCGCGGCACAGCTGGGTTTTTCGGGTGGTGAGCCGCTGCTGCGCGACGACCTGGAAGAACTGGTGCAAGAAGCCCACCGACTGGGCTACTACACCAACCTGATCACATCGGGTGTGGGCCTGAACGCGGCGCGGGCGCAGCGCCTCAAGGACGCGGGGCTGGACCATGTGCAGCTCTCGTTTCAAGACTCCACGCGCGAACTCAACGACTTTCTGAGCCACACCAAAACCTTTGAACTCAAACAAAAGGTGGCACGCCTCATCAAGGCGCACGACTGGCCGATGGTGCTCAACTGTGTGCTGCACCGCCACAACTTGCCGCATGTGCGCAAGATCATCGACATGGCGGTGGCGCTCGAGGCCGAATACCTGGAACTCGCCAACACCCAGTACTACGGCTGGGCCTGGCTCAACCGCGACCACCTCATGCCGACCCACGCCGAGCTGCTGGAGGCCGAGGCCGAGGTGCAGCGCTTTCGCGCCGAGCAGGAAGCCAGCGGCACGGTGTCGTGCCGGGTGTTGTTTGTGGTGCCCGACTATTTCGAACACCGGCCCAAGGCCTGCATGAATGGCTGGGGTTCGGTGTTTTTGAGTGTGGCGCCCGACGGCTTGGCCATGCCCTGCCACAACGCGCGCGACCTGCCCGGCCTGGAGCTGCCCAATGTCACGCAAACACCGCTGGCCGACATCTGGCAACGCAGCCAGGCCTTCAACGCCTACCGGGGCGAAGCCTGGATGCAGGCGCCCTGCCGCAGCTGCCCCGAGCGCCACAAAGACTTTGGCGGTTGCCGCTGTCAGGCTTTCATGATCACCGGCGACGCCGCCGCGACCGACCCGGTGTGCGACAAATCGCCGCAGCACCACCAGGTGGTGCAACTGGTGCAGCGCGCGTCCGCGCACCGGCACATTCCCATCGTGTTTCGCAACGACACCGAGTCGCGCGCCCGACTCAGTCCGCCAGGAGCGGCATGAACACACCAGCGTCCAGCGCGCCCGCTTCCACACACCGCCAGATGCTGGGTGCGCGTCTGGCGAGTCACATCCCCGGTCTGGGGCGCCCCAGCCTGCGGCTGGAGCAACAAGCGCAAGGGCTGTTTTTGCTCTGGCTGGCGCTGGCCGGTGTGCTGGTGTTTGGCGCCGCTTGGCTCTGGCAGGTGGGCGGCTGGCAACGCCTGCTGGCGGCCGACCCGACCGGGCTCACCTTGCTGATTGTGCTGATCTTCAGCGCCAGCACCCTGTGGTGCGGCCAGCGCGCCTGGCAACTGGGCCTGCAGCAACAAGCGCTGGACGCCAGGCAAGACGCCGGCTGGGCGCACGACTATGTGCAACGCACCCAGACCCAGGCCGAACAGCAGGCGGTGGCTCAAGCGCTGCTGAGCGAACACACCCACGGCCCGCACGAGATGGCCTGGTGGGTCAACGGCATCCAGCTCAAGCTCGGCCTGCTCGGCAAGGTGATTGGCTTTTCGCTGCTGGCCTTTGAGTTGGGGCAAGCGAGCTTTGAGCCCAGCCAGTCGGCCGACTTGTTGCGCAGCCTGACCGGTGGCCTGGGCATTGCGCTCCTGACCACCCTCACCGGGCTGACGGCCAACATCCTGCTCGGGCTGCAGCTGATGCGGCTCGACCGTTTTGCCGACCAGCTGGTGGCACAGACGCTGGCGCGGTCGCTTTCGCCTGCGCACGAAAGCTAAGACATGGCCCTCGGCCGGCGGGTGCGCGATACCGAAACCGATCCGTTCTACGACATGTTGTTCAACATGTTGATCGCGTTTGTGTTTTGTTTGGTGCTGGCGCTGGTGGCCTTTAACCCGCAGGCGCGCAAAGCCGGTGACGTGCCGGCCAAGGCCGAGATGATGATCACGGTCAGCTGGCCCGACGGCAACCCCAACGACATCGACACCTGGATCACCGAGCCAGGTGGCAAGACGCTGTGGTTTCGCCAGCGCGACGCCGGCATGCTGCACCTGGACCGCGACGACCGCGGCGAGCGCAACAACACCGTGCTGGTGGACGGCCAGACCTTCAGCAGCGCCTCCCGGCAAGAAATCGCCACGCTGCGTGGCCTGGTGCCAGGCGAATACGTGGTCAACGCCCACTACTACGACAGCCGCGACCAGCAGCCGGTGGATGTGACGGTCACCGTCATCAAGATCAATCCGCAAGCCGAGGTGGTGTTCACCGGCACCCAACAGATTCCCCGCAAGGGAGACGAACGCACTCTGGTGCGTTTCACCTTGGATGCCTCCGGCGCGGTCGCCGATCTGAGCACCCGCCCGCAGACCATTGTCCAGCGTTCCGGTCTTTAGGACACCCCATGCCGATTGCTCCGACCTCCGTCCTCACCCCGCTGATCGTGGTGTATGTGTTGCTGGGCTTTGCCCTGCTGGTGTTGTGCCTGGCCACGCGCTGGCGCTGGTGGGTCAAGGCGCTGATGGTGCTGTTGGTGAGCGGCTTTTATTTTGTTGGCCAGCACAGCTTTTGGCTGGTATCGGGCTGGCCCACCACCGACGAGCTGCCGCGCCGTTTTGTGCTGCTCTCGGCGGTGTTCGACGAGCCCAGTCCAGCGCGTGGTCACAAAGGCGCGATCTTCATCTGGGTCAACCCGATTGAGGACAACCAGCCACTGTCCATGCCCCGGGTGCACCAGCTGCCGTATGAGCCCGACCTGCGCCGCATCCTGGGCGATGGCATCAAAAAAGCGCGCGACGGCAATACCCAAATCGGCACCACCGAGCCGCGCCGAGGTGGCAGTGGTCTGCCCTGGCTGCGTCCCGGCAACGACAGCCCGGTTGAAATCAAGCTGAGCGACGTGCCGCGCGCCCAGTTGCCCGAGAAATGAGCATGCACACCCCCCACAGCCGGTGGCGCTGGGCCACCACCGCACTGACCTGCTTGGCCTTGCTGGCGTGCTCTGCCGAGCCGCGCGACAGCTGGATGGTGCTGCAGTCCGGCCACACACTGGTCTACGACGTGAGCGTCGCCGGCGACGAGCCCAGCACACACACCGAGTGGACCCTACGCACCGAAGGCCCGCGCGAATGGAACGGCCAGACCGTGTTCACCCGCTGGCACTCGGCCGGGGTGCGCTACTTTCTGGTCAGCGACGCCCAAGGCGTCCGCCGGGTGGCGCACCAAACCGAACTGGACAGCGAACCCGTGCCGGACGAGCCGCCGGTGTGGGTGCTCAAAGCACCGTTTGTGGTGGGCACCGAATGGAGCGCCCCCACCGTGCCGCATCTGCTGGCGCGGCGCAACGAGTACCCGCGCGAACTCAAACACAGCCACCGCGCCACCATGGTGTGGCGCATCGAGTCGGTGAGCGAGACGCTGCAGATCGGCGACCGCACACTCGCGCCCTGCCTCAAGCTGGTGGGCACGGCGCAGCTCAACCTCTACACCGATCCGGTCAATGGATTCACCAACGTGCCACTGATCAGCCGCGAGTGGTATTGCCAGGGCCAGGGTCTGGTGCGACTGGAACGCGAAGAGCGTGTGCCCCAAGGATTTTTGCTGGGGGGCCTGTTGACCGCACAGTGGCGGCCATGAGGTACCAGGTGCTCAGGCGCCTCAAAACTTGAGGTTCATACCCAACTTGAAGGTGCGGCCCCAGTAGCT
>CAMBOY010000060.1 GCA_945869245.1 Hydrogenophaga intermedia | reverse complement strand
GCCTGATGCTCAGCGAACAGGTCTACGACGTGATCCGCACCACCGCCCAGCAGGTGCGCCAGGCGGGTGTGGAGTCGTCCGACGAGGTGCGCGCCGCTGGCGCGCTGGTGGGGTTTTCTGAGCCCATGCGCGAGCGCACCAAGGCGCTCAAGCGCTTTTTGTTCCAAGCGCTGTACCGGCACCCGCAGGTCATGGACACCACCGACCGTGCGCGGCGGGTGGTGCGTGAGCTGTTTGCCGCCTACACCGGTGAGCCGCAGGCCATGCCGCCCGAATACGCCCAGCGCGTCGACCTGGCGCGCGCCGCTGCCGATTACATCGCCGGCATGACCGACCGCTTCGCCATCCGCGAGCACCAGCGCTTGACCGGTGAACGCGTGTTCGCCTAAAGCCATGGCAGACACCGCCGCGACCCGTGTGCCTTTGGTGGCCTGGGGCGTGTTCGCACTCGGACTCATCAGCGCCTTGCATGTGGGCAAGCTGCCGGTGGCGATTCCCGTGTTGCGCGACGAACTGGGCATCAGTCTGGTGCAGGCGGGTTTTTTGTTGTCGCTGCTGCAATTGGCGGGTGTGGTGTCGGGTGTGGCGGTGGGTGGTTTGGCCGATGCCAAAGGCCCGCATTGGGTGATGCGCTGGGGCTTGCTGTGTTTGGGCCTGGGCAGCGCGTGGGGTGCGCTGGCGCAGAGTGCCCAGGGCTTGCTGTGGGCGCGGACGCTGGAGAGTGTGGGGTTTTTGTGGGCGGTGCTGCCCGCGCCGGCCGCCATGCGCTGGCATGTGCGCGACGCCGCAGCCTTGCACAAGAGTTTGGGCCTGTGGGGCGCTTATATGCCTGCTGGCGCGGCGTTGGCTTTGTTGTTGGGTGGGCTGGTCATGCCGTGGTTGGGGTGGCGCGCGTTCTGGTGGGCGGGTGCCTTGAGTGCGTGGGTCGCTGCGCTGTTGGTGTGGCGCATGTCGCGGCACATTGCGCCGCCTGCGCGCGTGGCGGGTGTGGGTGTGTGGACCCGTTTGTGCGACACCTGGCGCGCGCCCGGGCCGTGGGCCTTGGCCCTGGGTTTTCTGGTGTATTCGGGCCAATGGCTGGCGGTGGTGGGTTTTGTGCCGGCGCTCTACGCCCAACTGGGCTGGACGGTCACGGCGGCGGCGCTGTTGGCGGCGGTGGTGGCCGGCGCCAATGTGTTGGGGAATGTGCTGGCGGGCCGCTGGCTGGCGCGTGGCGCGGCGCGGCACCGGGTCTTGTCCTGGGGTTACATCGCCATGGCGGTGGGCGGGTGCCTGGCATTTGTCGACGGCGTGCCGCTGGCGCTGCGCCTCGCGGGTGTGTTGCTGTTCTCCGCGCTGGGCGGTCTGGTGCCTGGGGTGCTGTTTGCCTCTGCCGTGCAGCTCGCGCCCGGTCCCGACCGGGTGTCGACCACCGTCGGCTGGATGCAGCAGTTGTCGGCCGCTGGGCAACTGCTAGGCCCACCGCTGCTGGCGTGGTGGGCCACCCAGGTGGGTGGCTGGCATTTGAGCTGGATGTTCACGCTCGCCTGCAGCGTGCTGGGCCTGCTGGTTGCACAATGGGTGCGCCGTTTGTCCTCAGCCCATTGACCCGATCACCCCCCGATCATTTCCTGATCATGGCCCGCCAACCCCGACTCACCCTGCCCGGACTGCCGCACCATGTGCTGGCGCGCGGCAACAACCGCCAGGCCATCGTGCGCGACGACGCCGACCGCGAGGCCTGGCTGCAGATGCTGTGGGAAGAGTCGCGCCGCTGCCACGTGGCGGTGCACGCTTATGTGCTGATGGACAACCACTTTCACCTGCTGCTCACGCCCGAGACCGAGACCGGCTTGCCGCAGATGATGCAGGCGCTGGGGCGGCGTTATGTGCGCCGCTTCAACGACCGCCATGGCCGCAGTGGCACGCTGTGGGAAGGGCGTTACCGCTCCAGTTTGGTGCAGACCGAGCGCTATTTGCTGGCGTGTATGGTGTATCTGGACCTCAATCCGGTGCGCGCCGGCATGGTGGCCGATCCGGCCGCTCACCCGTGGTCCAGCCACCGGCATTACATCGGCACCGTGCGCGACCGTTGCATCACTCCACACGCGGTGGTGTGGGGCTTGGGCAACACCCCCTTTGCCCGCGAAGCCGCCTACGCCGAGCTGGTGGCCGCTGGCGTCTCCGCCGGGCAGCGAGACGGCTTTACCCGGGGGGTTCTCTCGGGTGGGGCGGTGGGCAGCGAGGCCTTTGTGGCGCAGTTGGGCGAGCAGACCGAGCGTCGCCTGCAGCCGGGTCGCCGCGGTCGACCACGCAAAACGGCATAAGCGCAGAGCCGTCTGCATCATTCGGTGTGTGTCGCTCTTTTTAATCTGTCCCCATTTAAGCAATTCAAGTGAATCAAAGAAAATAAAATGAACCTGACCCCAATTATTTTCTTTGGCACCGATGTTGCAGTGCGGTAAGCTCCGCAATCAGCGTTTTGTACCCATTTTTGTGAAGGACATGCCATGACCACGGCGGCCGATCAGCAGTTTCTCCAGCAACACGGTCTGTACGACCCGGCCAACGAGCACGACGCCTGTGGCGTGGGTTTCGTGGCCCACATCAAGGGCGAGAAGTCGCACGCCATCGTGGGTCAGGCGCTGAAGATTCTGGAAAACCTCGACCACCGGGGTGCCGTGGGCGCCGACAAGCTCATGGGCGACGGCGCAGGCATCTTGATTCAGTTGCCTGATGCGCTGTACCGCGACGACATGGCCAAGCAAGGGGTGACCTTGCCGCCTCAAGGTGAGTACGGCGTGGGCATGATTTTTCTGCCCAAAGAACACGCCAGCCGCTTGGCTTGCGAGCAGGAAATGGAACGCGCCATTGCCGCCGAAGGCCAGGTGCTGTTGGGCTGGCGCGACGTGCCGGTCAACCTCGACATGCCGATGTCGCCGCGTGTGCGGGCCAAAGAGCCGATCATCCGCCAGGTGTTCATTGGCCGTGGTGCCGATGTCATCGTGCAAGACGCGCTGGAGCGCAAGCTTTACGTGATCCGCAAGACCGCCAGCGCCGCCATTCAGGCGCTCAAGCTCAAGCACAGCAAAGAGTATTACGTGCCGAGCATGAGCAGCCGCACCATCATCTACAAAGGCCTGCTGCTGGCCGACCAGGTGGGCACCTATTTCCTGGACCTGCAAGACGCGCGTTGCACTTCGGCGCTGGGTCTGGTGCACCAGCGTTTTTCGACCAACACCTTCCCCGAGTGGCCATTGGCCCACCCCTACCGCTATGTGGCCCACAACGGCGAGATCAACACCGTCAAGGGCAACTACAACTGGATGCGCGCCCGCGAAGGCGTCATGTCCTCCCCGGTGCTGGGCGACGACCTGAAAAAGCTCTACCCGATCAGCTTCGCCGGCCAGTCCGACACCGCCACCTTTGACAACTGTCTGGAGCTGCTGACCATGGCGGGCTATCCGCTGGCGCAGGCGGTGATGATGATGATTCCCGAGCCATGGGAACAGCACACCATGATGGACAGCCGGCGCAAGGCGTTCTACGAATACCACGCCGCCATGATGGAGCCCTGGGACGGCCCGGCCAGCATTGTGTTCACCGACGGCCGCCAGATCGGCGCCACGCTCGACCGCAACGGTCTGCGCCCCTCGCGCTACTGTGTCACCGACGACGACATGGTGATCATGGGCTCGGAGTCTGGCGTGCTGCCGGTGCCCGAGAGCAAGATCGTGCGCAAATGGCGTCTGCAGCCCGGCAAGATGTTCCTGATCGACTTGGAGCAGGGCCGCATGATCGACGACGAGGAGCTCAAGGCCAACCTCGCCCACAGCAAGCCCTACAAGCAGTGGATTGAGAACCTGCGCATCAAGATCGATGATGTCGAAGGCCCCGCGACCATCACGCCGCCGGGCAGCGCGGTGAGTTTGCTCGACCGCCAGCAGGCCTTTGGCATGACGCAGGAAGACGTCAAGTTCCTGATGGCGCCGATGGCCGCCAACGGCGAAGAGGGCATTGGCTCCATGGGCAACGACAGCCCGCTGGCCGTGCTGTCCGACAAAAACAAGCCGCTGTACAACTACTTCAAGCAGTTGTTCGCGCAGGTGACCAACCCGCCGATCGACCCGATCCGCGAAGCGATTGTGATGTCGCTGGTGTCCTTCATTGGCCCCAAACCCAACCTGCTCGACATCAACCAGGTGAACCCGCCGATGCGCCTGGAAGTGAGCCAGCCGGTGCTGGACTTCGCCGACATGGCCAAGCTGCGCGACATTGAGCGCTTCACCCAAGGCAAGTTCAAGAGCCACACCATCGACATCACCTACCCGGTGACCTGGGGCAAAGAAGGTGTGGAAGCCAAGTTGGCCTCGCTGTGCGCCGAAGCGGTCGACGCGATCAAGGGTGGCAAAAACATCCTCATCATCAGCGACCGCCACATCAGTGCGCAGCAGGTGGCCATTCCCGCCTTGCTGGCGCTCTCGGCCATTCACCAACACCTGGTGCGTGAAGGCCTGCGCACCACCGCTGGTCTGGTGGTGGAAACTGGCTCGGCCCGCGAGGTGCACCACTTTGGGGTGTTGGCTGGCTACGGTGCCGAAGCCGTGCACCCCTATTTGGCGATGGAAACGCTGCTCGACATGCACAAGGGCATGAGCGGCGACCTGAGCGCCGACAAAGCGATCTACAACTACGTCAAGGCGGTGGGCAAGGGCTTGTCCAAGATCATGTCCAAAATGGGCGTGAGCACCTACATGTCCTACTGTGGCGCGCAGTTGTTTGAAGCCATCGGCATCAACAGCGAAACCATCGACAAGTACTTCACCAACACCCCGAGCAAGGTCGAAGGCATTGGCGTGTTCGAAATGGCCGAGGAAGCCATCCGCATGCACAAGGCGGCATTTGGCACCGACCCGGTGCTCGAGACCATGTTGGACGCCGGCGGCGAATACGCCTGGCGCGCCCGTGGCGAAGAGCACATGTGGACGCCCGATGCGATCGCCAAGCTGCAGCACAGCACCCGCGCCAACAACTTCAACACCTACAAAGAGTACGCGCAAATCATCAACGACCAGAGCCGCCGTCACATGACGCTGCGCGGCCTGTTCGAGTTCAAGGTCGATCCCGCCAAAGCGATCCCGCTCGAAGAGGTGGAGTCGGCGTCTGAGATCGTCAAGCGTTTTGCCACCGGCGCCATGTCGCTGGGCTCGATCTCCACCGAAGCCCACGCCACGCTGGCGATTGCCATGAACCGCATCGGCGGCAAGAGCAATACCGGCGAAGGCGGCGAAGACGCGGCCCGTTACCGCAACGAGCTCAAGGGCATTCCGATCAAAAAGGGCGAAACCCTGGCCAGCGTGATCGGCGAAGACGTGGTCGAAGTCGACATGCCGCTCAACGCCGGCGACAGCCTGCGCTCCAAGATCAAGCAGGTGGCGTCGGGCCGTTTTGGTGTCACCGCAGAATACCTCTCGAGCGCCGACCAGATCCAGATCAAGATGGCGCAGGGCGCCAAGCCCGGCGAGGGCGGTCAGCTGCCCGGCGGCAAGGTGTCGGACTACATCGGCAAGCTGCGCCACAGTGTGCCGGGCGTGGGCCTGATTTCGCCACCGCCGCACCACGACATCTACTCCATCGAGGACCTGGCCCAGCTGATCCACGACCTGAAAAACGTGGCCCCGCACGCCGACATCAGCGTCAAGCTGGTGTCCGAGATTGGTGTGGGCACCATCGCCGCTGGCGTGGCCAAGTGCAAGGCCGACCACCTGGTGATCGCCGGCCACGACGGCGGCACCGGTGCCTCGCCTTGGTCGTCCATCAAGCACGCTGGTTCGCCCTGGGAAATTGGCCTGGCCGAAACCCAGCAGACCCTGGTGCTCAACGGCCTGCGCAGCCGCATCCGCGTGCAGACCGACGGCCAGATCAAGACCGGCCGCGATGTGGTCATTGGCGCGTTGCTGGGCGCCGACGAGTTCGGCTTTGCCACCGCACCGTTGGTGGTCGAGGGCTGCATCATGATGCGCAAGTGCCACCTCAACACCTGCCCGGTCGGGGTGGCCACCCAAGACCCCGAGCTGCGCAAGAAATTCAGCGGCAAGCCTGAGGATGTCATCAACTACTTCTTCTTTGTCGCAGAAGAGGCGCGCCAAATCATGGCGCAGTTGGGTGTGCGCAAGTTCGACGAGTTGGTGGGCCGTGCCGACCTGCTGGACACCAAGTCGGGCTTGGCCCACTGGAAAGCCCAGGGCCTGGACTTCAGCCGCCTGTTTGCGGTGCCGGCGGTGGACAGCCACACCCAGCGCTACCACACCGAGGTGCAAGAGCACGGGCTCGACAAGAGCCTGGACAACGTGTTGATCGCCAAGAGCCGCGCCGCCATTGACAAGGGCGAAAAGGTGCGCTTCATGGAAGCGGCCCGCAACGTCAACCGCACCGTGGGCGCGATGCTCTCGGGCGCGGTGACCAAGGTGCACCCCGAAGGTTTGCCGGACGACACCATCCACATCCAGCTCGAAGGCACGGGCGGCCAATCCTTTGGCGCTTTCCTGTGCAACGGCATCACGCTCTACCTGATCGGCGAGGCCAACGACTACACCGGCAAGGGCTTGTCGGGCGGTCGGGTGGTGGTGCGCCCCAGCCTGGACTTCCGGGGTGTGGCCGCCCACAACATCATTGTGGGCAACACCGTGATGATCGGTGCCACCAGCGGCGAGGCCTTCTTTGCGGGCGTGGCCGGCGAGCGCTTTGCGGTGCGTCTGTCGGGCGCCACTGCGGTGGTCGAAGGTACCGGCGACCACGGTTGTGAATACATGACCGGCGGCACCGTGGCGGTGCTGGGCAAAACCGGTCGCAACTTCGCCGCAGGCATGAGCGGCGGTGTGGCCTATGTGTTCGACGAAGACGGCCTGTTCGCCCAGCGCTGCAACACCGCCATGGTGAGCCTGGAGAAAGTGCTCCCCAGCGCCGAGCAAGAGGGCAGTATCCCGCGTGCGGTGTGGCACCGCGACAGCACCGACGAGGCCATCCTCAAGAAGCTGCTCGAAGACCACCTGCGCTGGACCGGCAGCCGCCGCGCCCGCGAACTGCTCGACGATTGGGCCAACGCCCGCGCCAAGTTCGTGAAGGTCTTCCCCAACGAATACAAGCGCGCACTCGGCGAGATCAACGCCCGCAAGGCCAAGGCCGCCGCGCCCGCCAAGGAAGCAGCGGCCGCCCGCTGAGCCCCAGGACGAACGAACAAGGAAGCACACATCATGGGAAAAGTCACCGGCTTCATGGAATACGAGCGCATCGAAGAGGGCTATCTGCCCCCCGCTGAGCGCCTGAAGAACTACAAAGAGTTCGTCATCACCCTGGACGAGGCCCAGGCCAAGGTCCAGGGCGCGCGCTGCATGGATTGCGGCACGCCCTTTTGCAACAACGGCTGCCCGGTCAACAACATCATTCCGGACTTCAACGATCTGGTGTACCAGGGCGACTGGCACAACGCCATCCGGGTGCTGCACAGCACCAACAATTTCCCCGAGTTCACCGGCCGCATTTGCCCGGCGCCTTGCGAGGCCGCTTGTGTGGTCAATGTGAACGGCGACGCGGTCGGCATCAAATCGATTGAGCACGCCATCATCGACCGCGCCTGGGCCGAAGGCTGGGTGCAGCCGCAGCCGCCACAGCACAAGACCGGCAAAAAAGTGGCGGTGGTGGGCTCCGGCCCTGCCGGTCTGGCAGCAGCCCAGCAGCTGGCGCGCGCCGGCCACGACGTGACCGTGTTCGAAAAGAACAGCCGCATCGGTGGCCTGCTGCGCTACGGCATTCCCGACTTCAAGATGGAGAAGACCCACATCGACCGCCGCGTGGCGCAGATGGAAGCCGAAGGTGTGGTGTTCAAGACCAGCACCCTGATCGGCGCCATGCCCGAAGGCTGCAAAGTCACCAACGACGCCAAAACCGTGATCAGCGCCGAGCAGCTCAAGGCCGAGTTCGACGCGGTGCTGTTGTGTGGCGGCTCCGAGCAAAGCCGCGACCTGCCGGTGCCCGGCCGTGAGCTCGACGGTGTGCACTTCGCCATGGAATTCCTGCCGCAGCAAAACAAGGTCAACGCCGGCGACAAGATCAAGGGCCAGTTGCGCGCCGAAGGCAAGCACGTCATTGTCATTGGCGGTGGCGACACCGGCAGCGACTGTGTGGGCACCAGCACCCGCCACGGCGCGGCCAGCGTCACCCAGTTTGAGGTGATGCCCCAGCCGCCCGAGCAGGAAAACAAGCCCTTGGTCTGGCCTTACTGGCCGCTCAAGCTGCGCACCAGCTCCAGCCACGACGAAAGCGCCGACAAAGGCATCCTCAAGCGCGAATTCGCGATTTCCACCAAAGCCTTCACCGGCAAGGGTGGCAAGGTCACTGGCCTGACCACGGTCCAGGTGGAAATGAAGGACGGCAAACTGGTCGAAGTGCCGGGCACCGAACAGGAATACAAAGCCGATCTGGTGCTGCTGGCCATGGGTTTTGTGAACCCGGTGGTCACCATTCTCGACACCTTTGGCATCGAAAAAGACAACCGTGGCAACGCCAAAGCCAGCACCGAGTTCACCGGCGGCTACGCCACCAATGTGGACAAGGTGTTTGCCGCCGGCGACATGCGCCGTGGCCAAAGCCTGGTGGTGTGGGCGATCCGCGAAGGCCGCCAAGCGGCGCGTTCGGTCGACGAGTACCTGATGGGCTACTCCGACTTGCCGCGCTGAGCGCCACACCGGGAATCGGGGTTTTCCCCGAATCCTTTATCATTCAAAAGCCGGTCGCCTGTGCGGTCGGCTTTTTCTTTGCCCCACCCATGACCGCACCCGCCCCCTTGGTTGAATTGCGCGATCTCACCTTTGCTTATGGTGAGCGGGCCATTCTCGACCGTGTGACGCTGCAGGTGCCGCGGGGCAAGGTGACCGCCATCATGGGCGCGTCCGGTGGCGGCAAAACCACCATCCTGAAGCTCATTGGTGGGCAAATTCGGGGCCAATCGGGCCAGACCTTGTTCGATGGCCAGGACGTGGGCGCGATGGACCAGAAAGCCCTGTTTGCCGCCCGTCGGCGCATGGGCATGCTGTTTCAGTTTGGCGCCTTGTTCACCGACATGTCGGTGTTCGACAACGTCGCTTTTCCGCTGCGCGAGCACACCGCCTTGTCGGAAGACATGGTGCGCGACATTGTGCTGATGAAGCTGCACGCGGTGGGCCTGCGTGGCGCACGCGACCTAATGCCGCGCGAGCTGTCGGGCGGCATGGCGCGTCGGGTGGCGCTGGCGCGCGCCATTGCGCTCGACCCCGATCTCATCATGTACGACGAGCCCTTCGCCGGGCTCGACCCGATTTCGCTCGGCACCTCGGCGCAGCTGATCCGCCGCCTCAACGACGCCATGGGTCTGACCAGCATTGTGGTGTCGCACGATTTGGACGAAACCTTTGCCATCGCCGATCAGGTGATTGTGCTGGCCAACGGGCGCATTGCGGCGCAAGGCTCGCCCGACGAGGTGCGCCACAGCCGCGATCCGCTGGTGCACCAGTTTGTCAACGCGCTGGCCGACGGGCCGGTGCGCTTTCACCACCCCGGCCCCGATCTGGAAGCCGATTTTGGCCACGGGAGGCAGGCATGAGCGCCGCTGGACCGTTCCCAAGGCGCTTGGCCCCGCAATGCGCAGCACGGAGGGTAGTTTTGTGAGCGATTGGCTGGCCCGTGTGGGCGCTGCGATGCGCCGCTGGGCGACCGATGTGGGTTGGAGCGCGCGCCTGTTTGTGCGCTTGCTCGCGCTGCTGCTGCCCATGCTGCGCCGCGGCCGACTCTTGGCTGATCAGGTGCACTTTCTGGGCAACTATTCACTGGCCATCATTGCGGTGTCGGGCTTGTTTGTGGGTTTTGTGCTGAGCCTGCAGGGTTACTACATCTTGCAGCGCTACGGCTCGGCCGAGGCGCTGGGCCTGATGGTGGCGCTGTCGCTGCTGCGCGAACTCGGGCCGGTCGTGTCGGCGCTGCTGTTTGCCGGACGCGCCGGCACCGCACTCACCGCCGAGATTGGTCTCATGAAAGCCGGGGAACAACTCTCGGCCATGGAAATGATGGCGGTCGATCCCGTGCGCCGCGTGTTGGCCCCGCGTTTCTGGGCGGGCGTGATCGCCATGCCCTTGTTGGCGGCGGTGTTCAGCGCGGTCGGTATTCTGGGTGGCTGGGTGGTTGGTGTGCTGATGATCGGCGTCGACAGCGGCGCCTTTTGGGGCCAGATGCAAAGTGGCGTCGACGTGTGGGCCGATTTGGGCAACGGCGTGCTCAAGAGCCTGGTGTTTGGTTTTACGGTGAGCTTTGTGGCCTTGCTGCAGGGCTATGTGGCGCAGCCCACACCCGAGGGCGTGTCGCGCGCCACCACCCGCACGGTGGTGATGGCTTCACTGGCGGTGCTGGGTCTGGACTTTGTGCTGACCGCCCTGATGTTCACGATTTGATGGAGCGACCATGGAACGTTCACGCAACGATGTCTGGGTGGGGTTTTTTGTGCTGTTGGGTGCAGCGGCCCTGCTGTTTCTGGCCCTGCAATCGGCCAATCTGCTGAGCCTGTCTTTCGACAAAACCTACCAGGTCACGGCCCGCTTCGACAACGCCGGTGGACTCAAGCCCAAGGCGGCGGTGCGCAGTGCGGGCGTGGTGGTGGGCCGGGTCGAGAGCATCCGCTTCAACGACCAGACCTTCCAGGCCGATGTGGTGCTGGCGCTGGAGAGCCGCTACGGCTTCCCCAAAGACAGCTCCATGAAAATTCTCACCAGCGGTTTGCTGGGCGAGCAGTACATTGGCATTGAGCCCGGTGGTGAACCCGACAACTGGGCCCAGGGTGCGGTCATCACACAAACACAATCGGCCTTGGTGCTGGAAAACTTGATTGGACAGTTCTTGTTCAACAAGGCCAGCGAAGGCAAGGGTACGGACTCGGAGTGAAGCGGTGGCTTGGGGAGCATCATGAACACACAGTGGACGATGGCAATGTGGGGGCGGCGCTCAATGGCTTGGTGCGCCGGGCTGTTGGTCGTGCTGCTGGCCGGTTGTGCGTCGGGGCCGGCGGCGGTGCCACACGATCCGCTCGAACCCCTGAACCGGGGCGTTTACCGCTTCAACGAAGCGGTCGACTCGGCCGTGCTCAAGCCCGTGGCCACGGTGTACCGCGACATCACGCCCGATCCGGTGCGCACCGGCGTGCACACTTTTTTTGGCAATTTGAAAGACCTGTGGTCGTCGATCAACGCGCTGGCCCAGCTGCGGCCCCAAGAAGCGGTGGAGAACTTCATGCGCTTCAACGTCAACACCGTGTTCGGTTTTGGCGGGGTGTTGGATCTGGCGTCTGAGATGGGCATTCCGCGCACCGAACTCGACTTTGGTCAAACCCTGGGGCGGTGGGGTGTGCCCGCCGGTCCTTATGTGGTGCTGCCCTTGTTGGGGCCCAGCAGCGGGCGCGACTTGTTGGGCACCACCATCGAAACCCAGGGCGACTTGATCCAGTCCCTCGACAGCAAAGGCCAGCGCAACGTGCTGCAAAGCCTGCGGGCGGTGGAAACCCGGGCCAATCTGCTGCGGGCCACCAACTTGTTGGGCGATGTGTCACTGGACCCTTACAGCTTCACCCGCGACGTGTATCTGCAGCGCCGCCAAAGCCAAATCCAGGACCTGATCGACCAGGGCATTGGTTTGCGCGAACCCGATGCCCCGGCGGATACACAAAACAACAATTGAGTGCGCTGCCGACGCCATTGCCGACGCTACAGTTTCTTTCCCTTGACCCGCTGCGGCGGACTAAGAAGTACCACGATGCAAAGACGCCATTTTCTCCCCTGCTTGTCGGTGTTTGCGCTGGGCGCCCCTTGGGTGGCCATGGCCAGCGACGAGGCGCCCGACGCCTTGGTGCGGCGGGTGTCCAACGATGTGCTCAACACCTTCAAGACCGATCCCACACTGGCCAACGACATGGGTCGCATCATGACCGTGGTCGACAGCAAGCTCATGCCCCATGTCAACTTCAACCGCATGACCGCCTCGGCGGTGGGCAGGCACTGGCGCCAGGCCACGCCGGAGCAACAAAGCCAGTTGCAAGACGGTTTTAAGCAATTGCTGGTGCGCACCTATTCGGGCGCGCTCACCGAGGTGAAAAATCTGACGGTGGTGTTTCGGCCGCTGCGCGCCCAGCCCACCGACACCGAGGTGGTGGTGCGCTCCGAGGTGCGCGGTCGCGGCGAGCCAATTCAGCTCGACTACCGGCTCGAAAAAACCCCCCAGGGCTGGAAGATTTACGACCTCAACGTGCTGGGCGTGTGGTTGGTCGAAACCTACCGGGGCCAGTTTGCGCAGGAAATCAGCAACAAGGGCATCGACGGCTTGATCGCCACCTTGGCGCAGCGCAACAAATCGGCCGCCCGTCCGGGCTGATCGCGCCATGGTCGCTGTGTCCGCCTTGGTCTTGCCTGCCCGTCTGCTGTCGGGCGATGTGCCCGCTTTTTGGCCGCAGGCCCAAGCCGCGCTGGCCCCGTGCACCGGCGAGTGCCGGGTGGACGCGAGTGCGCTGACGCAGTTCGACTCTTCGGCCCTGGCCATGCTGCTGGCGCTGCGGCGTGAGGCCCAAGCGCGCGGTTGTGCCCTGGTGTGGCACGGTGCCACCGGCCGCCTTGCCGATCTGGCCGCGCTCTATGGCATCGATGGCCTGTTGTCGCCCCGCTTGGCGTCGGATCGGCAGATCGCCTGATCTCCCGCCCGCGCTCAGCGCAAGCCCAGTAAAATCAGGGGTTGTCGCCGATCGCCACACACCACCCCAGGCCGGGGTTGTGCAACGGGCGTTGTCCCACTCCCCATGTCCGCTGTTTCGTTTCGCCAAGTCAGCAAAAGCTATCCCACTGCCAGAGGCTCGTTGCGCGCTCTCGACGGTGTGTCGTTTGACATCCAAGACGGCGAGTTTTTTGGTCTGCTTGGTCCCAACGGCGCGGGCAAAACCACACTGATTTCCTTGCTTGCGGGCTTGTCCAAACCCAGCGGCGGCGCGGTGTGTGTGCACGGACGCGATGTCCAAAGCGACTACGCCCAAGCGCGGCGCTTGCTCGGTGTGGTGCCGCAGGAGCTGGTGTTCGACCCGTTTTTCAGCGTGCGCGAGA
>CAMBOY010000059.1 GCA_945869245.1 Hydrogenophaga intermedia | reverse complement strand
AGAGGGGGTGAAGACCCGTCGCCACCGGCGCGCGAAGCCCCATCACCGCCCAGCGCTTTGGCCAGGCCCTTGAATCCATAGGTCTCAAAAAACGCGCGCAGCGGCTCGGTCTGTGGCTCTCCCAGGCGCACTGCGTCCAGCGCCGGCAGGCCGGGCACCCAGCCGTTCAAATCGCAGTCGGTCTTGATGGTCAGCAACTGGCGGCCCGTGGGCAGCCAGTCCAGGGCCTTGCGCAGCTTGTCGCCCACGGCGCCTTTCACCTGGTCGACCTGCGCAATCAGCTGGTCAATGGAGCCGTATTCCTGCAACAGCTTCACCGCGGTTTTGGGGCCCACGCCTTGCACGCCGGGCACGTTGTCGACCGTGTCGCCCACCAGCATCTGGTAGTCCAGCATCAGGCGCGCGGGCACGCCAAATTCGGCCTCCACCCCGGCCAGGTCGCGCACCTTGCCGCTCATGGTGTCGATGATGCTGATGCGTTCGTTCACCAGCTGCGCCAAGTCTTTGTCGCCGCTGGACACAATGACACGCATGCCCTGCTGGGCGGCGGCCACCGCCAGCGTGCCGATCACGTCGTCGGCTTCCACCCCGGGCACATCGAGCACCGGCCAGCCCATCAGGCGCACCACCTCGTGAATCGGCGCAATCTGGCTGCGCAAATCGTCGGGCATGGGGCTGCGCTGCGCTTTGTAGTCGGGGTAGATGGCGTCGCGAAAGGTCGGGCCTTTGGCGTCAAACACACAGGCGGCGTAGCTGGCCGGCTGGTCTTTGAGCAGTTTTTGCATCATGTTGATCATGATGCGGATGGCGCCGGTTTTTTGCACCGTGCCGTCGGGCAAGGTGGTGCTCATGGCCTCGCCACCGGCAAAGAAGGCGCGGTAGAGGTAGCTGGAGCCGTCTACCAGCAGCAAGGTGGCGGGCTGGGCGGCGGTGTCGGGGGCCAAAGCGGGGGTTTCGACGGCGGGGTTGGCGGAGGTTTCAGCGGTCATGGGGCGATTGTCGGGCATTGCCTAAAATCACCCCCTTATGGCCGTCTACACCGAAGTCCCCCTGGCGCAAGCCACCGCCCTCATCGACTCCTTGCAACTGGGCACGCTCACTGAGCTACAAGGCATCACCGGTGGCATTGAAAACACCAACTATTTCGTCACCACCGAACGCGATGGCGCCAGCACCACCCATGTGCTGACCCTGTTTGAGCGGCTCACCCACGCGCAGCTGCCGTTTTATCTTCAGCTGATGAAACACCTGGCGGCCCAAGGCATTCCGGTGCCCGATCCGGCGGCCAACGCCCGGGGCGAGATATTGCACACGCTGATGGACAAACCAGCGGCGGTGGTCAACAAGCTCAGCGGCCGCAGCGAGCTCGCGCCCGGCGTGGCGCATTGCACCGCCGTGGGCGCCATGCTCGCGCGCATGCATCTGGCCGGTCAAGGGTTTGAGCTGCAGCAACCCAATTTGCGCGGCCTGCCCTGGTGGAACGACACCGTGCCGGTGGTGCTGCCGCACCTGAGCGCCGAGCAGGCCACCCTGATCCGCGCCGAACTGGGCTACCAGAACCATGTGGCGGCGTCGCCCGCCTACCAAGCCCTGCCGCGCGGGCCGGTGCACGCCGACCTGTTTCGCGACAACGTGATGTTCGACAGTGGCGAACTCACGGGGTTTTTTGACTTCTATTTCGCGGGTGTCGACACCTGGCTGTTTGACCTGGCGGTGTGCCTGAACGACTGGTGCATCGTGCACAGCGCCGACGCCACCGACGGCGCCGACCAGCCCGAGTTGGTGGCGGCCTTTGTGTCGGCCTACGAGTCGGTGCGGCCACTCACCGCCGCCGAGCGCACGCTGCTGCCGGCCATGCGCCGCGCCGGTGCGCTGCGCTTTTGGCTCTCGCGCCTGTGGGACTGGCACCTCCCGCGCGAGGCCAGCATGCTCAAGCCCCACGACCCCACCCATTTTGAACGCGTGCTGCGCCACCGCTTGGCCGATCTGGGCGCACCCCGCGCCGCCAGCGGCGTCTCTGTTGCCGTCGCCGCTTAAGGACACCCCACCATGCATCTGAATCAGTTGAGTGCCGGTCACGGCTGGGTCTGGGTCAAACAAGGCTTGGGGGTGTTTTTTAAACAACCGTTGGCCATGGCGGGCCTGTTTTTTATGTTCATGATGGGCATTTCCTTGCTGGCGGTGATTCCGCTGGTGGGCACCTTTTTGGCGGTGGCGCTGGTGCCAGCCGGCACCCTGGGCTTGATGGCCGCCAGCCGTGAGGCCGACGCCGGACGCTTTCCGATGCCGCTGACGCTGCTCACCGCGTTTCGCGCTGGCAGCACACACAGCAAGGCCATGTGGATGCTCGGTGGCCTATACGCGGCGGTGCTGCTGGTGGTGATGCTGGTGTCTGGCCTGCTGCTGCCAACCGAAGCCCTGCAGGCCCTGCAAGGCACCGATGTGGACCCCGAACAAGTGCGCCAAGCCCTGCTGGGCCCCGGCCTGCTGGTGGTGGCGCTGCTCTATGTGCCCATGCTCGCCGCGTTTTGGCACGCTCCAGCCCTGGTGCACTGGCACGGGGTGTCGCCGGTCAAGGCGCTGTTTTTCAGCTGGCTGGCCTGCTGGCGCAACAAAGGCGCCATGCTGGTGTTCGGCCTGGGCTGGCTGGGTATTTTTCTGCTGGCTGGCTTGCTGACCAGCTTGGTGGCCGGCCTGTTGGGGCCTCAGGCGCTGGCCTTCGTCACCTACCCCCTGGTGCTGTTGCTGGCGGCCATGTTTCACGCCTCGCTGTACTTCACCTTCCGCGACAGTTTTGTGACGCACTACCCCACCCCGCCATCGACTTGAAACCGTCACGCAGCCTTCACTGGGCTGTCACAGTCGCTGGCGACACTGCTGTTTTCCCAACCCATCGGAGAACCGCATGTCCCCTTCCGCCAAGAACCTCATCATCGACAACGGAGACGGCGATGAGCCCATGTCCAACCACAGCAACAATCGCCATTTTGACGAGGTGCTCAACGCCCACCTGAGCCGCCGTACGGCGCTCAAGGGCTCGCTGGGCGCTTCGATTGCCGCCTTGTTTGGCGGTGTGGGTCTGGCGGGTTGTGCCACCACCGCAGGCAGCGCGGGCGGCAAGCTGGTGGGTTTTGAAGCTGTGGCGATCGGCAGCGCCGACACGGTGGTGGTGCCCAAGGGCTACAAGGTGCAAACCTTCATTCCATGGGGCACCCCCATCAGCGGCAACATGCCGGCCTTCGACCCGATGAAAAACACCGGCGCCGACCAAGGCAACCAGATGGGCAGCCACCACGATGGCATGCACTTCTTCCCCATCGAGGGCAAAGACCCCTACCAAGGCAGTTCCACCGAAGGCCTGCTGGTGATGAACCACGAATACGTGGAGCCGCGCTACATGCACGCCAGCGCGGTGGGCCAGAAACTGAGCCGCGATGCGGTGCCTGCATTGGTCAATGGCAAGCGCCCCGCCGACGAGTGTCGCAAGGAAATCAACGGCCACGGCGTGTCGGTGGTGCACGTCAAAAAGGGCGCCAACGGCCAATGGGGCGTGGTCAACAGCAAGTTCAACCGGCGCATCACCGGCGCCACGCCCATGGCCATCAATGGCCCGGTGCGCGGCACCGATTTTGTCAAGACCAAGTACAGCACCGACGGCACCCGCACCCGCGGTACGCTCAACAACTGTGCCCACGGCGTCACGCCCTGGAACACCTACATGATGTCGGAAGAAAACTGGGCCGGCTACTTCATCAACAAGGTGGGCGCCAGCGGCCGCACCCGCGAGCAGTCGCGCTACGGCGTGCGCAGCAACGACAGCAAACCCGCCACCTCGCGCTACGGCTGGGAGCTGGCCGACAGCGGCGCCGACGAGTTCGCCCGCTTTGACGTCAGCGCCAAAGGTGCCGACGCAAGCCAGGACTACCGCAACGAGGCCAACGCTTTTGGCTGGATGGTGGAAGTGGACCCCTTCAACCCCGAGAGCACCCCCATCAAGCGCACCGCCCTGGGCCGTTTTGCCCACGAAGGCGTGGTGTTCGCCAAAGCGGTAGAAGGCCAACCGGTGGTCTGCTATTCGGGCGACGATGCGAACGACGAATACATCTACAAGTTCGTCTCCAAGGGCGTGTACCGCAAGGCCGCTGGCCTGGCCAATGGCGCCCTGCTGGACGAGGGCACGCTGTTCGTGGCCAAGTTCAACGACGACGGCAGCGGTGTCTGGCTGCCCCTGGTGTTCGGCCAGGGCCCGCTGACCCCGTTCCGCTTCAACAGCCAGGCCGACGTGCTGGTCAACACCCGCCTGGCCGCCGACACCGTGGGCGCCACCAAGATGGACCGTCCGGAGTGGGGTGCCATTGACCCGAAGAACGGGCAGGTCTACTTCACGCTCACCAACAACAGCGGCCGCACCGCCACCGACAAGGCCAATCCGCGCGAGAAGAGCCGCTGGGGCCACATCATCCGCTGGGCCGAGGCGGGCAACGACCCCGCCGCCACCAAGTTCAACTGGAACATCTTCCTGCTGGCCGGCCCGGAGAACGACTCGCAGTTCGCCGGCAAACCGCTGAACAAGGACCAGATGCACAACAGCCCAGACGGCCTGTGGTTCGATAACGATGGCCGACTCTGGATCCAGACCGACATCAGCGAAAGCTCGATGAACAAAGGCGACTACGCCCAGTTTGGCAACAACCAGATGCTGTGTGCCGACCCGCGCACCAACGAACTCAAGCGCTTCCTGGTCGGCCCCCTGGGTCAGGAAATCACCGGCGTGATCACCACACCCGACGGCAAGACCATGTTCGTGAACGTGCAGCACCCAGGTGCCACCACCAGCGCCGACGACTTTGCTGCGGGCAAACTCACCGGCACCTGGCCCAACCAAGGTCGCTATGCCCGTTCGGCCACCATCGTCATCACCAAAGAAGACGGTGGCGTGATCGGCACCTGAGGCCTGATCCCATCGGTGGAGATGACAGAGCGGCTTCGGCCGCTCTTTCTACATCACAAGGCCCGCCCACACCGCCATGCCAAACACACCATTCACCAGTGCCGTGATCCGCCATGTCTGCCTGTGTCTGACCTTGCTCACGGCACCGCCAGGTCTGGCCGAACCTCGACCAGACGCTTACGGCGAGGTCGCTGATCACTATGAACGGGTGCGCGATGCCCTACAAGCCAAGCAGTGGTCAGTCGCCTTGGATGCCTTGCAACAACTCGCGCGCGAGACGCCTGCTGTGACCGACGAAGCCGAGTACCACAACCTGAGCGGCTTTGCCCTGCGCCAGCACGACACATCCAAACTCGGCATCGCCATCGAACACTATCAGCGGGCGCTGCGCATCGACCCGTCCCATGTGCAGGCCAGGGAATACCTTGGGCAGGCCTATCTGCTGCAAGGACGAGCGGATTTGGCTCTCCAGCAGCTGCGGCTGATCGAACAACACTGCCCAGGACAGACTTGTTCGGCCTGGCTCAGTTTGCGCCACGCCATGGATGGCGGCTCGCCCACAACGGCCCCCAGCGACAGTCGGCGATAGGGCCGCAAAGCCCACTGGCGCCGGTCAAATCGGCGTGAGTTTGGCCACCGACAAGGCCAGCCATTTGGTGCCGTGGCGGTGAAAAGCCACCTGGGCACGGGCGTCGTCGCCGGCGCCTTCAACGCTGAGCACTTGGCCTTCGCCAAACTTGTTGTGGAACACCGCCATGCCGGCCTTGATGTCGGTGCCGCGGTCGGGCTCGGGTGGCTTGCTGCGGCCGGTGTCGAGCCAGCCTGGTGACCACGCAGGCTGCGGCGCACGCGGCTGGGCTGCACCACCACTCCAGCCCGAACCGCTGCCGCCACCCCAGCCGGGCTGCGCCAAGCCTTGCGGCGGTGTCATCCATTTCAGGCAGGCCTCGGGCAGTTCGTCAAAGAAGCGGCTGCGCACGTTGTAGCGGGTCTGGCCGTGCAGCATGCGGGTCTGGCAGTGGCTCAGGTACAGGCGCTGGCGCGCCCGGGTGATCGCCACGTACATGAGGCGGCGCTCTTCTTCGAGGCCGTCGCGGTCGCTCATGGCGTTTTCGTGCGGGAACAGGCCTTCTTCGAGCCCGGTGATGAACACTGCGTCGAACTCCAGCCCTTTGGCGGCGTGCACCGTCATCAGCTGCACCGCGTCTTGCCCAGCCTGGGCCTGGTTGTCGCCGGACTCCAGCGCCGCATGGGTCAAAAACGCCACCAAGGGGCTCAGGGTTTCGCCGGTGTCGGCGTCGGGCACCAGCGCGCTGGCCAGCGGTGTGTCGAGCACTGGCGCGTTGGGGTCCAGGCCTTGGCTGACCGGGCTTTGGATGAGCGGCGCGCCGGTTTCGTCCACCGGCAGGGCCACCGCGTCGCGGCCAAAGCCCTCTTGCATCACAAAACTTTCGGCGGCGCTGGCAAGTTCTTCCAGGTTTTCCACCCGGTCCTGGCCGTCGCGCTCGGCGCGGTAGTGCTCCAGCAGGCCGCTGTGTTCCAGCACCACGTCAATGATCTGGCGCAGCGGCTGGCCCGCGCTGCGCTCACGCAGCACGTCCATCAGCGCCACAAAACCGCCAACGGCCGCGCCGGCCCGGCCGGTGACTGCGCTCACCGCGTCGTGCAGGGAACAGCCTGCCGAGCGTGCAGCGTCTTGCAGCTGCTCGACACTGCGCGCCCCAATGCCGCGCGGCGGAAAGTTGACCACCCGCAAGAAGCTGGTGTCGTCGCGTGGGTTCTCGATCAGCCGCAGATAGGCCAAGGCGTGTTTGATCTCGGCGCGTTCAAAAAATCGCAGGCCGCCATAGACGCGGTAGGGCATGCCGGCATTGAACAGCGCGGTTTCCACCACCCGGCTCTGGGCGTTGCTGCGGTAGAGCACGGCCATTTCGCTGCGCGCCACACCTTCGCGGTGCAGTTGCTTCATTTCGTCGACCACCGCGTTGGCCTCGGCCAGATCGCCGGGGTATTCGGTCACCCGCACCGGCTCGCCCTGGCCGGCGTCGGTGCGCAGGTTTTTGCCCAGGCGGCGGCTGTTGTGGCTGATCAGCGCATTGGCCGACTCTAGGATGTTGCTGCAGCTGCGGTAGTTCTGCTCGAGCTTGATTTGGTGCGCCACCCGGTATTCGCGCACAAAGTCGGCCATATTGCCCACGCGGGCGCCACGAAAGGCGTAAATGCTCTGGTCGTCGTCCCCAACCGCAAACACCGCGTTGCCACCGCCGCCCAGGCCTTCGATGGCCGGCGGCGACAAGAGCTTGATCCACGCGTATTGCAGCTTGTTGGTGTCTTGGAACTCGTCGATCAACAGGTGCCGAAAGCGCCGCTGGTAGTGCTCGCGCACGGGGTGGTTGTCGCGCAGCAGCTCAAAGGAGCGCAGCATCAGCTCGCCAAAATCGACCACGCCTTCGCGCTGACACTGCTCTTCGTAGAGCTGGTACACCTCGACCTTTCGGCGGGTTTCCTCGTCGCGCACCGGCACATCGCCCGGGCGCATGCCGTCTTCTTTGCAGCCGCTGATGAAGTACTGCAGCTGCTTGGCCGGAAAGCGCTCGTCGTCCACCTGGTGTTGTTTGCACAGGCGTTTGATGGCGGACAACTGGTCCTGGGTGTCGAGAATCTGAAACGCCTGCGGCAGCCCCACCGCTTGGTGGTGGGCGCGCAACAACCGGTTGCACAGGCCATGAAACGTGCCGATCCACATGCCGCGCACGTTCACCGGCAGCATGGCAGTGAGCCGCGTCACCATTTCCTTGGCGGCCTTGTTGGTGAAGGTCACCGCCAACAGGCCGCCCGGCCCCACTTGGCCGGTTTGCAGCAGCCAGGCGATGCGGGTGGTCAGCACCCGGGTTTTGCCCGAACCGGCACCGGCCAGGATCAGCGCGTGTTCTGCGGGCAGCGCCACGGCCGCAGACTGCTCGGGATTGAGGCCAGCCAACAAAGGAGAGGGTTCAGAAAACAGCATGCGCCGATTGTAGGAACGCCGCGCCGGCAAACCCGGTAGAATCAGACACCGGGCCCAAGTTTCTTGCGACCGGTTTTTTTTCGTCCCCTGCGGACCGACCGGTACAAGCCAAGCGCTCACCTGTTCAACAACAGCCTTTCTGGAGCTTGGTTTTTTCATGGAAATCTTCGACTACGACAACGTTTTGTTGCTGCCGCGCAAGTGCCGCGTGGAGAGCCGCTCGCAATGCGACGCCGGGGTAGAGCTGGGTGGACGCCAGTTCCGCCTGCCGGTGGTGCCCGCCAATATGAAGACCGTGGTGGACGAGTCGATCTGCGAGTGGATGGGCAAGAACGGCTATTTCTACGTCATGCACCGCTTCGACATCGACAACGTCAAGCTGGTGCGCGACATGCAGGCCAAGGGCGTCTACGCGTCCATCTCGCTGGGTGTCAAGCAGCCCGACCGCGACACGGTGGACCAGTTGGTCGCCCAGGGCCTGTGCCCCGAATACATCACCATCGACATCGCCCACGGCCATGCCGACAGCGTCAAGGACATGATCGGCTACATCAAGGCCAAGCTGCCCCAGGCTTTTGTGATCGCTGGCAACGTGGCCACGCCCGAGGCGGTGATCGACCTGGAAAACTGGGGCGCGGACGCCACCAAGGTGGGTGTGGGCCCGGGCAAGGTGTGTATCACCAAGCTCAAGACCGGTTTTGGCACTGGCGGCTGGCAGCTCTCGGCCCTGAAGTGGTGTGCGCGGGTGGCGACCAAGCCCATCATCGCCGACGGTGGCATCCGCAGCCATGGCGACATCGCCAAGAGCGTGCGCTTTGGCGCCACCATGGTGATGATTGGCTCGCTGTTCGCCGGCCACGAAGAGTCGCCGGGCAAGACGGTGGAAGTCAATGGCGAGCTGTTCAAGGAGTACTACGGCTCGGCGTCGGACTTCAACAAGGGCGAGTACAAACACGTCGAAGGCAAGCGCATTCTGGAGCCGGTCAAAGGCAAGCTGGCCAACACCCTGATTGAGATGGAGCAAGACGTGCAAAGCTCGATCAGCTACGCCGGCGGCACCAAGCTGATGGACATCCGCAAGGTGAACTACGTGATCTTGGGTGGCGACAACGCGGGCGAACACCTGCTGATGTGAGCCCGGCCGCCCGCGCGCTCAGGCTTGCAACAGGCCCAGGGCCTGGCGCTGCAGCCGGTGCCCGGGCTGGGCCAGCGCTTCGAGCACACTGAAGTGATTGAGCCCCGGCAAGGCCGCACACACCGGCACCCGCTGGCTGCCCCAGGCCTTGTGAATCAGCGCGTTTTGGCGCAAAAACTCGCTGCTTTCCTCGCCCCCCACCACCGCCGCCAAGCTGCCGTGGGCGGGCGCTGGCCACAAGGCGGGGCTCAGGCGCTTGGCCTCGGTGGCGTCCATGCGCAAATCGTTGGCGAGAGACGGCGTGTGGCGCAGCGGCTCCAGCTGAAACAGGCCAGAAATCGACAGCGCGTTGCGCACCGCGCGCGCCGGCAGGTCGGCGCCCACCTGGGCCCAGTCGCAGGCCAGCAGCATGGCCGCCAAATGCCCGCCGGCCGAATGCCCAGCCACCGTGATGCGCGACGGGTCGCCGCCAAAGTCGGCCACGTGCCGCACGGTCCAGGCCACCGCGCGGGTCATTTGCAGCGCAATCTCGCTCATGCCCACCGCCGGGCACAGCGCGTAATTGGGCACCACCACACACACCCCCTGTCGGGTGAAGGCTGGGGCCACAAAGCTGTGATCGGCCTTGTCCAAGCTGCGCCAATAGCCGCCGTGAATGAACAACATCACGGGCGCGCCGCCTTTGGGGCTGCGCTCGGGCCGAAACACATCCAGCCGCTCGGCGGCGCTGTCGCCATACGGGACGTCCAAGCGGCAGCGCCCATGCGCCGCGACCCGCGCCTGGGCCGAGGCCTCGCGCCAGTACTGCAGGTGTTCGGCAAACGCGGGCACGCGCGCACGGTTGTTGTATTCGGCCTCCAGCCAGTTGGGGTCGCGTTGCCAGGTGCTCATCGGGGTGTCTCCTGTGTTTCGCGCACATTCTGCCCGCAAGCTTGACACCGAGCTGTCTCCCTACAATGCCCGGCATGATCGACCCCACCGCCTCTCTTCCTTCGGTTGCCGTGCTTGGCATCGGCATGATGGGCTACCCCATGGCCCAACGCCTGTGCCGCGCCGGCCACACGGTGCACGCCTGGAACCGCACCCGCGCCAAAGCCGAGCGCTTGCTGGCCGACGGCGCCCAGGTGCACCCCAGCGCAGCCGACGCGGTGCGCGCCGCCGATGTGGTGATTTGCCTGCTGGAAGACGGGCAGGTGGTAGGCGGTGTGCTGCTGGCCGAGGACACCCTGGCCGCCTACCGCAACAGCGCGCTGGTGGTGGACATGTCGTCCATTCAACCGGCTCAGGCCCGCGCCCATGCGGCGCGCCTGGCCGAGCGCGGCGTGGCGCATGTGGACGCGCCGGTGTCGGGCGGCACCGTGGGGGCCGAGGCCGGCGCACTGGCCATCATGGCCGGCGGCACTGAGGTGGATGTCGCGCGCGCCGCACCGGTACTCGCCCACCTGGGGCGGCTCACCCATGTGGGCGCCAGCGGCAGCGGGCAACTGGCCAAATTGGCCAACCAGATGATTGTGGGCATCACCATTGGCGCGGTGGCCGAGGCCCTGCTGCTGTGCCAAAAGGGCGGCGCCGACCCGGCCAAGGTGAAGGCCGCGATTGGCGGCGGCTTTGCCGACAGCCGCATCTTGCAGGTGCACGGCCAGCGCATGGTGGAGCGCGACTTCGCCAAACGCGGCTCCATGGCGGTGCAACTCAAGGACATGCGCAACGCGCTGGCTACGGCGGCTGAGCTGGGCTTTGAAGCGCCGGTGACTCGCTTGTTTGAACAGCTCTACGCCGACGCCAACGCACACGGTCTGAGTGAGAACGACCAGTCGGCCCTGTTTGTGGAACTGGCGCGCCGCAATGGCATGGTGTGACATGAGCGATCGCCTGTGGATCGCGGCGGGGGCTTTGCTCGCTGCCCTGCTCGGTGGCGGCACCGCCAACGCCCAAGCGCCCAGCGCACCGACCGACACCCTGCCCCAGCGCTTAGCCGCCTGCACCCACTGCCACGGCGCACAAGGCCGCGCCGGGCCCGACGGCTATTACCCGCGCTTGGCGGGCAAGCCGGCCGCCTACCTGTACCACCAGCTGCTGCATTTCCAACAGGGCCGACGCAGCTACCCGTTGATGACCCATTTGCTCAAACCGCTGGACAAGCCTTACCTGCTGGCCATGGCCGAGCACTTTGCCGCCCAAAGCGTGCCCTACCCGCCGCCAGCGCCGGTGGCGCTGAGCGCCGCGCAAATGCAGCGCGCCCAGCAACTGGTGTTGGAAGGTGACCGCAGCCGCCAGGTGCCGGCCTGCGCCAGCTGCCATGGCCAGGCCTTGCTGGGTGCCCTGCCCGCCACGCCGGGCCTGCTGGGCTTGCCGCGCGACTACCTCAACGCCCAGCTGGGCGCCTGGCGCAACGGCCTGCGCCATGCCCACGCGCCCGACTGCATGGCACAGATCGCCAAGGCGTTGGCGCCCGAGGACGTGGCGGCGCTCAGCGGCTGGCTGGCCTCGCGCCCGGTGCCGGTGGGCGCGTCGGTGGCCAGCGCCCCCGCACGCCTGCCGATGGACTGTGGGAGCGCCCCATGAGCGCGCGCCCCGCGCCCTGGCGCCTGATCGGCGCGGTGTGGCTGCTGTCGTCGCTGGTGATCGTGGTCTGGCTGCTCTGGCCCGCCAGCCCCACGCCCATCACCCCCATGAATACGCCCGCTGTGGCAAGCGCCGACCCCGCTGCGCAGATCGAACGCGGCCGCCTGCTGGCGCTGCAAGGCAATTGCGCGGCCTGCCACACACCAGCCGGTGGACCGGACTACGCCGGTGGCGTGCCACTGCGCACACCGTTTGGCACCGTGTTCGGTGGCAACTTGACGCCGTCGGCCAGCGGCCTGGGCGGCTGGAGCGCCGACGATTTTTGGCGCGCCCTGCACTGGGGCGAATCACGCGATGGCCGTCTGCTGACCCCGGCCTTCCCGCTCAACAACTTCACCCACATCAGCCGCGCCGACAGCGACGCGCTCTGGGCCTTTTTTCAGCAACTGCCGGCGGTGGAGCCGCCCAGCAAGGCCCACGAACTGCGCTGGCCCTACGGCACACAGGCGGCACAAAAGGTCTGGCGCGCCCTCTTCTTTCGTCCCGCCGACGCGCTGGCCACCGCCCCTGAGGCCCCCGATGAGCGCGGCATCTACCTGGTCAATGGCTTGGGCCACTGCAGCGCCTGCCACGCACCCCGCAACGCGCTGGCCGGCAGCTTCGACCCGCTGTCGCTTGCAGGCGGCGACCTGCCCGATGGCTGGCACGCCCCGTCGCTGCTAGACCCGGCCGAAGCCGGTGTGCAAACCTGGCCGCACAACGGCGTGGTGGCGCTGCTCCAACACGGGCGCTGGCAACAACACCTGAGCACCGGGCCCATGGCCGAGGTGGTGCACGGCAGCCTGCGCCACTGGCCAGAGGGCGACATCGCGGCCGTGGCCCGGCACCTGCGCCAGCTGCCCATCCAGACCGTACCACGCAACCCTCCTCTGTCCGCGCCGCTCGACCTGCGCGAGCTGGGCGACCGCATCTACCGCCAGCAATGCGCCCAGTGCCATGGCGAGCAAGGCCAGGGCTTTGCCTTGGCAAACGGCGAGTGGGCCTACCCGCCGCTGGCGGGCAGCCGCAGCGTCACCCAACACAGTCCGGCCAACGCATTGCACAGCGTGCTGCACGGGGGCTTCAGCCTGCCGGCGCCGGGTGTCGAGCAACCGTTTGGCATGCCACCCTTTGTGCTGGAACTCAAGGACGTGGAACTGGCGGCGGTGTTGACCCACTTGCGCACCCAATGGGGCAACCGGGCCGGGGCGGTCACGCCGCTGCAGGTTCAGCAGCTGCGGACATCGGGACACTAAAAAACAAAAAGCCCAACCCGACGGGTTGAGCTTTTGTGGTGGTGGAGACGAGGAGGATCGAACTCCCGACCTTCGCATTGCGAACGCGACGCTCTCCCAGCTGAGCTACGTCCCCACATGCTCTAATTCTAATAAGATTTGGTCGTTCCGCCGGATTGGCGGCCGACCATTTCTCCTCATAGGTGACCCC
>CAMBOY010000058.1 GCA_945869245.1 Hydrogenophaga intermedia | reverse complement strand
CATCTTGCTGATTGAGCACGATGTGAAGCTGGTCATGGGCTTGTGCGACCGCGTGACCGTTCTGGATTACGGCAAACAGTTGTCGTCCGGCACTCCTGCCCAGGTGCAAAACGACCCCAAGGTGATCGAAGCCTATCTGGGCACTGGCGGAGCGTAAGGTTCCCCCCGCGCCGCGCTGCGCGCGTCACCCCTCAGGGGGCAACACCTGCGGACCGGCGCAGCCGGATCCGCGGTGTTCTGGATCAAGACAGTTCGCGCCGGATGGTGCAGCTTAGAAGGAATATGGATATGGCAAACACATTGCTGAAAGTCAGTGGCCTGAAGGTGTCGTACGGCGGCATCAAGGCGGTCAAGGGCATCGACATGGAAGTGCGCGAGAAAGAGCTGGTCACGCTGATCGGCTCCAACGGCGCAGGCAAAACCACCACCATGAAGGCCATCACCGGCTCGCTCGGCATGGAAGCCGGCGACATTGAGTACTTGGGCAAAAGCATCAAGGGCAAAGGCGCTTGGGATCTGGTGCGTGAAGGTTTGGTCATGGTGCCTGAAGGCCGGGGCGTGTTCACCCGCATGACCATCACCGAGAACCTGCAGATGGGCGCCTACATCCGCCGCGACAAGGCCGGCATTGCCACCGACATTGAGCGCATGTTCAACCTGTTTCCGCGCCTGCGCGAACGCAAAGACCAGCTCGCCGGCACCATGTCGGGTGGTGAGCAGCAAATGCTGGCCATGGCGCGGGCGCTGATGAGCCAGCCCAAGGTGCTGCTGCTCGACGAGCCGTCCATGGGTCTGTCGCCCATCATGGTCGACAAAATCTTTGAAGTGGTGCGCAACGTGTCTGCCGAAGGCGTGACCATTGTGCTGGTGGAGCAGAACGCGCAGCGCGCGCTCGGTATTGCCGACCGGGGCTATGTGATGGACTCGGGCGAAATCACCATGACGGGTCCGGGCAAGGAGCTGCTGGTCAACCCCAAGGTACGGGAAGCGTATTTGGGACACTGACCCGCGCCACGCCGGGTGCATCCAGGCGGTGTGATGGGCCGAACTTACAATGGCGGGTTGCGCCCTTTCGGGCCAACCCGCTTTTTAATTGTTTTTCACCATGACCACCGAACACGCCCCCGCCACTCCCGCCGTTGACGACAACCAGCTGATCGCGGAGCGGCGCGAGAAGCTCAAGGCGCTGCGCGAGGTGCAGGCCCAAGGTGGCCCGGTGGCCTTTCCCAACGACCACAAGCCCGCCGACAAGGCCGAGGCATTGTTTGCCGCGCACGGTGAGGCCAGCAAAGAGGCGCTCGAAGCCAGCCCGGTGCGCGCCAGTGTGGCCGGTCGCATGATGCTCAAGCGCGTCATGGGCAAGGCGAGTTTTGCCACCCTGCAAGACAGCAGCTTTGGACCCAGCGGCGGCCGCATACAGATCTACCTGAACCTCGAGAGCGTGGGTGCTGAGGTGCTGGAGGCCTTCAAGCACTGGGACTTGGGTGACATCGTCGCGGCCGAAGGCGTGCTGTTCAAAACCAAGATGGGCGAGCTCACCGTGCACGCCGACCAGGTGCGGCTCATCACCAAAAGCCTGCGCCCGCTGCCCGACAAGTTCCACGGCATCCACGACCAGGAAATCAAGTACCGCCAGCGGTATGTCGATCTGATGACCGACGAGGCCGCGCGCAAGCGTTTTGTGGCGCGCAGCAAAGGGCTCTCGAGCATCCGCGACTTCATGGTCCAGCACGGCTTTCTCGAGGTGGAAACGCCGATGCTGCACCCGATTCCCGGTGGCGCCAACGCGCGGCCTTTCGAGACCCACCACAACGCGCTCGACCAGCAGATGTTCCTGCGCATCGCGCCTGAGTTGTATTTGAAGCGCCTGCTGGTGGGCGGCTTTGAGCGGGTGTTCGAGATCAACCGCAACTTCCGCAACGAAGGCATTTCGGTCCGCCACAACCCCGAATTCACCATGATGGAGTTCTATGCGGCCTACTGGAATTACCAGGACCTCATGGGCTTCACCGAAGACCTGATCCGCCACGCGGTGCGCACGGTGCACGGCGACGGCCCGCTGACCTACCAGGGCAAGCCGGTGAACGTGGACGCACCGTTTGCGCGCCTGACCATCCGCCAAGCCATTGTGCAGCACACCGAAGCCGGTGATCGCGTCGACGACGCCGACTGGTTGCGTGCCGAGTTAAAAAAGCTGGGTATGAACGAAGCAAAACACAAGCTCTCGGCCCGCAGCCTGGCAGGCTTGCAGGTGATGTACTTCGAGGAAACCGTGGAAGACAAGCTCTGGGAGCCGACCTTCATCATGGAGCACCCGACCGAGATTTCGCCCTTGGCCCGGGCCAACGACCAGCGCCCCGAGGTCACCGAGCGTTTTGAGCTCTACATCACCGGCCGCGAATTCGGCAACGGATTCTCCGAACTCAACGACGCCGAAGACCAAGCCGCCCGCTTCCACGCCCAGGTGGCCAACAAAGACGCCGGCGACGACGAAGCCATGTTCTTTGACCACGACTTTGTGCGTGCGCTCGAATACGGCATGCCGCCGGCTGGTGGCTGCGGCATCGGTATTGACCGCCTGATGATGCTGCTGACCGACAGCGCCAGCATCCGCGACATCATCCTGTTCCCGGCGCTGCGCCGCGAAGCCTGATGTGGGCGCGCTTGCTGGGTTTGATTGGGCGCATTCCGCTGCTGTGGATGGCGCTCATCGCCGGCTGGCTGGCGGTGGCGCCCATCGTGCCCGAGCCGCATCTGGTGGAGAAGCTGCGCATGCTGTGGCAAGGCCAGCTCACGCGGGCCATTGACATCTTTGATCTGCTGTTTCACGCCGTGCCGCTGCTGCTGTTGGCGCTGCGGCTGTGGATTGCGGTGCGGCGCCCGCCTCAGGCGTAGGCTTCTAGCGCCTTGCGCATCTTCTTCATTGCCGCCACTTCAATCTGGCGGATGCGCTCGGCGCTCACCCCGTATTCGGCCGCCAGTTCGTGCAGCGTCATGCCGCCCGAACCGTCGTCGTTCACCTTGAGCCAGCGCTCGGTCACGATGCGGCGCGAACGCTCGTCGAGCGCGTCCATCGCTTGGGTAATGCCCTCGGTGGCCATGGCGTCGCGCTGGGTGGCTTCAAGACGCGCGCTGGGCTCGTAGGTCGCGTCCGACAAATAAGCGATCGGGCCAAACGCGTCTTCACCGTCGTCCGACGGCGAGGGGTCCAGCAGCACATCACCACCGGACAGGCGCATCTCCATCTCGCGCACTTCTTCGGGCTTCACATTCAGCCCGCGCGCCACCGCCCCCACTTGCTCGTCCGACAAGGCGTCGCGGTGGGTGTCGCCGTCGGCCGCGTCGGCACGAAAGCCTTGTTTCATGGAGCGCAGGTTGAAGAACAGTTTGCGCTGCGCCTTGGTGGTGGCCACCTTGACCATGCGCCAGTTCTTCAAGATGTATTCGTGGATTTCGGCCTTGATCCAGTGGATGGCGTAGCTCACCAGGCGCACGCCCTGGTCCGGGTCAAAGCGCTTGACCGCCTTCATCAGGCCCACATTGCCCTCTTGGATCAGGTCGCCTTGTGGCAGGCCGTAGCCCAGGTATTGGCGCGAAATCGACACCACCAAGCGCAGGTGCGACATCACCAGCCGGCCCGCGGCTTCGAGGTCGTTGTGCTCACGCAGACGGCGCGCGGCGTCCTGCTCTTCTTCCAGCGTCAACAGCGGCAGGCGGTTGATGGCCGAGATATAGGCGTCCAGATTGCCCAGCGGGGGCAGGGTGAGGGAACGGCTCCAGCTGCCGGCAACGGCCAGCGGGCCAGCAGGGGCAACAGTGGCAAGCGCATGGGTCATATGGGGTCCTCCTTGGACAGAGGTTCTATATTAGCACTCGGTGCGTTCGAGTGCTAATCGCGCATGCCTTGACCTGTTTCTGGGTGTTACCCCCCTCAATCCTCCAGCAGGCTGCGCAGCATCCAAGCGGTTTGTTCGTGCACCGCCAGGCGTTGCACCAGCACGTCGGCGGTGGGTTCGTCGCTGGCTTTGTCGACCACCGGGAACAGGCTGCGCGCGGTGCGGGCCACGGCTTCGTGGCCTTCGGCCAAGATGCGCACCATCTCCAGCGCTTTGGGTGGGGTGGTGGGGGCGTCGGGCAGGCTGCTGAGCTTGGCGTATTGGGCGTACGAGCCAGGCGCCGGGTGGCCCAGCGCGCGGATGCGCTCGGCGATCGGGTCGACCGCGTTCCACAGCTCGGTGTACTGGGTCATGAACATGGCGTGCAGGCTGTTGAACATGGGCCCGGTCACGTTCCAGTGGAAGTTGTGGGTGGTCAGGTACAGGGTGTAGGTGTCGGCCAGCAGGCGCGACAGGCCTTGGGCGATGGCGGCGCGGTCTTTGTCGCTGATGCCGATGTTGACGGCGCTGCGCGTGGCGGTAGGCTGTGGCGATTTTTTGGGCATGGTGTCCTCCTGTCGGGAAAACCCGATCATAGGTCGGCACTGCATTTCAGCAAAAGCAAATGAAACTCTTTTATTAATAGCTTTGGGCTATGTATCGCGGCGGGTGCGTGTTGTTGGGTCCGCGACGCGCCACCTGGGCAGCGCGCCGTTACAGTGTCTGATCGGTCGCTGTTTGTTGTCGGGAGTGCGTATGGTGTGGTTGGTTTTGGGCTTGGTGCTGTTTTTGGGCGTGCATTCGGTGGCCATCGTGGCGCCGGGTGCGCGCGAACGTTTTGTGGCGCAGCGGGGCGAGATGGCCTGGAAGGGCCTGTACAGCCTGGTGTCGGTGCTGGGTTTTGTGCTGATCGTGGTGGGCTACGCCGCCGCGCGTGAACACCCGGTGGTGCTGTACCACTTGCCCACGGCGGCACGCCACGCCACCGCGTTGCTGATGCTGCCGGTGTTTGTGCTGCTGCTGTCGGCCTATTTGCCGGGGCGCATCCAACGCGCGGCCAAGCACCCCATGTTGCTGGCCACCAAGCTGTGGGCGCTGTCGCACCTGCTGGCCAACGGCACGCTGGCCGATGTGCTGCTGTTTGGCGGCTTTCTGGCGTGGGCGGTGGCCGACCGCATCTCGGTCAAACGCCGCAGCGCCGCTGGCCCCTTGCGCCCGGTGCCGGCCCTGCCCGCCAGCGCTTGGAACGACGCGCTGGCGCTGCTCGGTGGCCTGGCCTTGTATGTGGGCTTCATCCTGTGGGCGCACGCCGCCTGGATCGGGGTGCGACCATTCGGATGAATCGCATCCACAGCGGAGGTCGTATGCACACAAGCTCACACATAGGTCAGTGGCTGCTAACTGCATTGCTGGCGTTGGCGACCAGCGCGGCAGCGGCACAAGGCGCGGTGCGCACCGAGCTGGTGGCGCGCGGGCTAGAAAACCCTTGGGCGCTGGCCTTTGTGGGGTCGGGCCAGATGCTCGTGACCGAGCGCCCGGGCCGCATGCGCATCGTGCACCGCGACGGCCGGGTGGGCCCGCCCCTGGCCGGTGTACCGGCGGTGGACGCGGTGGGGCAGGGCGGCTTGCTCGACCTGATCACCGACCGCGACTTCGCGCGCAACCGCACCGTGTATTTTTGTTACGCCGAGCCTGCGGGCCAGGGCGGCGGCAACAGCACCGCCATGGCCCGCGCCCGCTTGTCCAACGACGGCAGCCGGCTGGAAGCGATGCGTGTGATCTTCAGCCAACGACCCAAAGTGAGTGGCCGCCTGCATTTTGGTTGTCGCATCGTCGAGATGCCCGATGGCCACTTGATGCTGGCGCTGGGCGACCGCTTCAGCCGCATGCAAGACGCCCAGACGCTGGACAACCACCACGGCAAGGTGGTGCGTGTGCGCAAAGACGGTGGCGTGCCGAGCGACAACCCGCTGGTGGGCCAAAGCGGCGCCTTGCCCGAGATCTGGAGCTGGGGCCACCGCAACCCGCAGGGCGCCGCGCTCGGCCCCGACGGCCGCTTGTGGGTGATCGAACACGGCCCGCAGGGCGGCGACGAAATCAACCGTCCCGAGGCCGGCAAAAACTACGGTTGGCCAGTGGTCACCTTCGGTGAAAACTACGGCGGTGGCGCCATTGGCGAAGGCACGGCCAAAGCCGGCATGGAGCCGCCGCTGCACCACTGGACGCCGTCCATCGCGCCGGCGGGCATGGCCTTTGTCACCACCGAGCGCTACGGCGACTGGCGCGGTAGTCTGTTGGTGGGCGCTTTGCGCGGCCAGCACCTCGCCCGGCTCACCTTGGACGGCGCCCGGGTGGTGCGTGAAGAGCGCTTGCTCACCGAGTTGCGCCAGCGCATCCGCGATGTGCGCCAGGCGCCCGACGGCACGGTGTATCTGTTGACCGATCAGCGCGACGGCCAACTGCTGCGCCTGGTGCGTTGAGCGGGCGCAGCCTGTAAGAAACAGCGCTGCCATCCGACCTACCTTCCACTACACTGTGGAATACCCCCCGGCCTATCACCGGGGTGTTCTTGCGTTCATGACCCTCACCGCCTCGGCGCCCACGCTGGCGCTTTTTAACTACGACTGGGACAGCCTGGGTCATGCCCGCGCGGTTGAGCAGCTGCGCCGGGCGCAGGTGCCGGGCCTGAGCGCCCTGCGCCTGATTGAAGACGGCTTTGACCTCTTCACCTTTCCCAGCAACGCGCGGCTGGCCTGGTTCGACATGGACCGCTTTGTCGACCGGCTGGAGCGCCGGGCACGCCGCGAAGGCTGGCAAGCGGTCACTTCACACCATGAACAGTTTGGCGCGTTGGCCGCTGCCTTGCTGGCTGAGCGCATGGGCTGGCCCGGCACCCCGATCAAAGCCATTCTGGCGTGTCAGCACAAACTCTATGCCCGGCAAGTGCTGCAGCGGGTGGCCCCCGAGGCCAATGTGCCGTTTGCATTGCTCGACGCCGAATACGGCGCCGCAGTGCCCGACGGGATTGACTACCCCCGCTTCGTCAAACCGGTGAAGGCCGCTTTTTCGGTGCTGGCCCGCGAAGTCGCCAGCCACGCTGAGCTGCACGCCCACACCCGTTTTGGTGCCTGGGAGTTGTGGGTCATCCGCCGCTTGGTCGAGCCGTTTGAGCGCTTGGCGCAGCGCCATCTGGGCAGCGCAGCCCAGCCCATCGACAGCGCCCACCGCATGATGTTGGAAGCCCCGGTCAAAGCCGATCAGTTCAACCTCGACGGCTATGTGTTCGGTGGCGATGTGCGCGCCGTGGGTGTGGTCGACGCCATCATGTACCCCGGCACCCGCGCCTTCATGCGCCACCAGTTGCCCTCCCGCTTGCCGTCGGCGGTGCAGGCCCGCGCGCTCGACGTGGCGCGGCGTTTTTTGCGGGCGGTGGGCTTTGAGCATGGCCTGTTCAATATGGAGTTCTTTTACGACGCGGCCAGCGACCGCCTCAGCGTGATCGAATTCAACCCCCGCATGGCCTCGCAGTACTCCGACCTGTACCGCCGCGGAGTGGGGGTGGACCTGCACGCCGTGGGCCTGGCGCTGGCGCATGGCATCGACCCGGCCACATTGCCCCAGGCGGTGCCCTGCGCGGGGGCTGCCGCGAGCATGGTCTACCGCTCGTTCGATCCCACTGAGGCGGTGCACTGGCCCACGCCGGCCCAGCGCGCGGCCTTGGCCGCAGCCTGCCCCGAGGCGCAGCTGTTTGTGTACGAAAAATCGGCCGGCTCCATAGCCCGAGATCACAAATGGTTAGGGAGCTACCGCTACGGCATTGTCGACCTGCACGGCGCCGACGCTGCAGACCTGCGCGCCCGCTGCGAACACGCCAGCGTCCTGTTGGGCTGGCGCGTGCCGTATGCGGATGCCTGGCGCACCGACCTTGTGAACGGCGCCGATTTTGTCGACTCGCGCCTCACGCCCAGCGCGTGATCCGCTGGCGCCAGCCCATGCTGCTGCGGCATGGCACCAGCTGAAGCCCTATCGTGCCTTCGGTCTGTGGTCGGGCCGTTGCAGGCGGTGCTGGCACGCCAGTTGCGCCATTTGTACCAGGCACGCTCACAACCCCTGGCGGTCAGCGAGCCATTCCCTGGGTGATTCCCCGTAGCGCTGTTTGAAGGCCCGACTCAGCGATGACGAGGTGGAAAACCCCAGCTCAGCGGCCACCAGCTTCTGCGCTTGCCCGGCGCGCAGCAATGTCGACGCCACCGTGAGGCGCCAGTTGGTCAGATAGGCCGAGGGGGTGGTGCCTGTGGCGGTCTTGAACGACTCGGCGAAGGCACTGCGCGACATGCCGGCAACAACGGCCATGCGCGCGAGAGTCCAGTCGTCTTGGGGCGCAGCATGCATGGCCACCAGTGCGCGGGCCAGGCGCGGGTCGCTCAGGCCCATCACCAAACCGCTGCTCACACCAATGTCTTGCGGGTGGTCGATGATCCAACGCAACAGCTGAATCAACACCACCTCCAGCAAACGGTCGGCCAGCAAGCGCGAGCCACACCGCATCCGGTCCGTCTCGGCAAACAGCAGATCCAGCGCGGGCCCCAGCCCTTGCACGGCATGCAACGGCACCAGCACCAGCGGCGGCAGCGCCGCCACGATGGGGTTGCGGTCGCCGCCAGCGAAGTCCAGGGTGGCGCAGGTGAAATCCGACCCCTCGCGCGGGGGGTTGATGAATGTGTGTTCCACGGCGCGCGGGTACAGCACCAGTGTGGGCTCGTTCAGCACCACCCGCTTGGGCCTTGCCCCGCCGCGAGGATGCTCGATCTGCAGCTGACCCCGACGCAACACATGCAAAAACGCGCGATCAGCTTGGGCTTCGAAGGTCGTGCGTCCGCACAGTGGCCCGGTGTGGAACAGCGAGGCACTGAGGTGAAAGCGGTCCAGAAGCGTGGAGAGTCTGTCGAACGTTTTTGCAGAGTCTGTTGGGCTCGATATGGACGATGGGTTAAGTTTTGTGGACTTCATGACACCCATCATCCTGTTTTTCCGAGGAAGATGCAAATCAACGAGCGACGCCCGCCGCTTGCAACCCAGGAGATCCAGATGAACACCTTCGCCCCCACCTGTCTTGCCGTGACATTGGCCATGGCACTGTCCACGGGCCACGCCCAGCAACAAGTCAGACCTGCCGTGCCGGGTTACGCCTATGGGAACAGCACGCTGGCCAAGGCGCCCTACAACGTGGCCGACCTCAAGGCGCTGCAAGCCACGTTGTTGTTTACCGATGAGGACGTCAAGGCCCTGCGCCAGAGCAAGGCGATCTTGGCCGACCAGACCGATGCCATTTTGGGCGTTTGGTATGGCTTCGTTGCCTCGACGCCAGAACTCGTCTACTTCTTCAGCGATGCCAAGACCGGCAAGCCAGACGGGGCCTATCTGGAAGCCGTGCGCAAGCGCTTTGCGCTGTGGATTCTGGACACCGCCGACGCCAATTACGACCAGCGCTGGCTGGACTGGCAGTATGAAATCGGTCTGCGCCACAACCGCATCAAAAAGAACAAGACCGACCAGGCGCCGAGCGTGGCCCACATCAACTTTCGCTACATCCCGGCGCTGACCATCCCCGTGACCACCACGCTCAAGCCCTTCCTGGCCAAGAAGGGGGCGTCGGCCGCCGACGTGGAAAAGATGCACGCGGCGTGGGTGAAATCGGTGCTGATGCAAACCATTTTGTGGAGCCAGCCCTACATCAAAGACGGAGAGTTTTGACGCCATGGCTTCCGCCGCCAGTGCACTGGCGGCTGGGCTCACTCTTGTGATGGAGATGCGACGATGAGAGCCATCGATGAGACCCCAGCGACGCTGCCCGAATGGCAGGTGAGCACTTGGCTGAACACGCCCGATCCGATCACCGTGGCGTCGCTGCGCGGTCGGGTGGTGCTGGTGCACACCTTCCAAATGCTGTGCCCCGGCTGCGTGACCTATGGGCTGCCGCAAGCCCAGCGTGTGCGACAGGCTTTTTCCGCGTCCGAACTGGCCGTGGTGGGGTTGCACACGGTGTTCGAGCACCACGCGGTGATGACGGTCGAGGCCTTGCGGGTTTTTGTTCGCGAGTACCGATGGTCCTTTCCCATCGGTGTGGACGAGCCCGATGGGCACGGTGGGGCGTCCAAGACGATGGCGCTGTACGGTATGCGCGGCACGCCGTCGTGCCTGGTGCTGGACCAGCAGGGGCGTGTGTGCCTGCACCACTTCGGTCAAATCGACGATCTGGTGCTGGGTGCTTTGCTGGGGCGCCTGATCGGCAGGTGAGGTGTGTGGACCAAGAGTTTGAAGGCGTGCAAGCTGTGATGGATGCCTGGTACAACGTTCGGGCGGTGCTGCGCGGCAGTGTGCAGCCCTTGGGCGCGTCCAAGAGCGCTATTGGCAAGCGGCCGGTCACCACACCGGTATCCGTGCACGCCTTGGGGCTCGACGGGGACGAGCAGGCCGACCGCCGCGTCCATGGCGGCGAAGACAAGGCGCTGCATTGCTACGCATGGGACCACTACGCCGCTTGGCGGCTTGAAATACCGGCGTATGCGCATTGGGATGAGCCGGGCGCGTTTGGCGAGAACCTGAGCGTCGAAGGCTTGACCGAGGAGCGGGTTTGCCTAGGCGACCGCTGGCGCATCGGTACGGCGGTTGTGGTGGTGTCCCAAGGGCGGCAGCCCTGCTTCAAACTCAATCTGCGATTGGGTGTGCCGGACATGGCAGCGCGTGTACACAACACGCTGCGTGCTGGTTGGTACCTGCGCGTGGTGCAGCCCGGCGAAGTTGCCGCAGGCAATCGGATGGTGCTGCTGGACCGACCGTATCCAGCGTTCAGCGTTGCCCGCGTGCTGGCGTTGATCCGCGACCGGGTGACCGATCCAGCCCAGATCGAGCCCGTGCTGCAGCTGCCGCTGCCGCCGAGTTGGCGGCGCCTGTTCGAGCAGCGTCTTCATGCGGGGCAAGTGGAAGACTGGTCGACACGCATGCAGTTGCCCCCTTGACGGGCCCACACCAGCCGGTGGGGCCGTCCCTCAGGGCTTGGCAGGCACCACCTGCGGCCCACCCGGCATCACTGGCAGCGTGCCCGCTGCGCGTTGGGCTTCCCATTCGGCTTGCAGGGCGGCGTCGCTTTGGTAGTGCGGCACGCGGAGCACCAAACGCTTGTAGCGCACAAACAGCGGATTGGTGCCGGCTATCTCGGTGTCCCAATAGTGGTGGGCGCGCTGCAGGTTGAGATCGGTCTCCATCTCAAACTGGTCGCGCGAGGCTTGGCCGCCAAACACATACAGCTTGCTGCGGTAAATGCGCCATGTGTTGGGCGCGCCGCCGCCGCCCCAGGGAATAGCGTAGTTGATGCCGTTGCTGCAAAAGCCGCCGAACTGAGGCATGTACTTCGCGGGCTCGCGCAGGAAGGCGGCCTTGTTGGCCTCGCTGGCAAAACGCCAGGTCACGCCCAGGTGCTCGGCCTGGATGCCGGGGTTGCCGGCCACGGCGTCGTTCTGTGTGAAGTAGGCCACCGGGTCGTGTCCCATCAGCATGAGCTCATTGGCGTGGGCGTCGCTGCTGGTGCGAAACGGTGGGCCTTGGGGGTGGCTGGGTTTGGCGCCTGCGGCCATGACCGGGCCGCCCATCCACAGGGCAGCACCTGCGCCCATCCAGCCCAAAGCGTGTCGTCGTTTCATGGGGTGTCTCCGGTGTCTACAGGTCTTGGGCCAGGCGCAAGCCGCTGAATTGCCAGCGTGCGTCGGTGGGGAAGAAGTTGCGGTAGCTGGGGCGGATGTGGTCGCGTGGGGTGGCGCACGATCCGCCGCGCAGCACCATCTGGTTGACCATGAATTTGCCGTTGTATTCGCCCACGGCGCCGGCCCAGGGGCGGTAGCCGGGGTAGCCGGTGTAGGGGCTGGACGTCCATTCCCACACGTCGCCACCCATCTGTTGCAGGCCCTGGTGTCTGGGCGCGTTGCGTGCCGGTGGCATGGGGTGCAGAGCGCCGCTGTCCAGGAAGTTGCCGCCCTCGGCCCACTGTGTGCCCAGGCTGTGGGCGGCGTGTTCCCATTCGGTTTCGGTGGGCAGGCGCAAGGGCAGGCCGTTTTGGGCGCTGCGCCAGCGGGCGTAGGCATCGGCTTCGAACCAGCTCACATGCACCACGGGGGTGTGGGGGTCGATCGGCAGGCGGCCGTGCAGGGTGAAGTTGGTCCAGCCGCCGTGTCGCTCGGGGTGACCGTCTTGTTGCCAATACAGGGGCGCTTGCGCGCCTTGGCTGCGCACCCAGTCCCAGCCGGCGGCCATCCACCAGCGCGGATCGGTGTAGCCACCGCCGTCGATGAATTCGAGCCATTCGCCGTGGGTGACCAAGCGGCTGGCCAAGGCAAAAGGCTGCAGCAGGCTGGCGTGGCGCGGGGTTTCGTTGTCGAAGGCAAAGCCGTCGCCGCTGTGGCCGGTGTGGGTGGTGCCGCCGTCAAAGTGGCACCAGTGCAGCGGCTGTGGTGCCACCGCCGCCAGTGGCCACTGCGGGTGGTACACCGGGTCGGTGGGGTTGCACGACAGCAGGTGCTTGATGTCGGTGAGCAGCAGTTCCTGGTGTTGCTGTTCGTGTTGCAAACCCAGTTCCAGCAGGGTGTCGAGTTCGGCCTGGGTGGCGCTGTCGTGTGGCTGGGTCAACACGGCGGCCATGCGCTGGTCGACGTTGGCGCGGTAGGCCTTGATGTCATCAAGTCCGGGGCGGGTGATCAGACCCCGCTGTGGGCGGGGATGTTGGTCGCCCACGCCTTGGTAGTAGCTGTTGAACAGCACACGATAGGCGGGGTCGAAAGCTGGAAAGCCGGGTTCGAAGCGCTCCAGGATGAAGGTCTCGAAAAACCAGGTGGTGTGCGCCAGGTGCCATTTGGCGGGGCTGGCGTCGGGCATGGACTGGGCCTGGCAATCGGCTTCGGACAGCGGCGCCACCAGGGACATGGTTTGCGCGCGCACGGTGTTGAAGCGCAGGCTGAGGACGCCAGCCGCTGCTGGGCGGGGCAGGGGGGTGTTCATCGGGCATCTCCTCGGTACCTGCCACTGGCGATATAGCCCATGCCCCATTGGGTGGGCTCCCAGGCAAAGTCGTCACAGTGCGCCGCCACCAGGCTCCATGGTTGCCAGAGATCGCCCGGGCGGGCGTTGTAGGGGCGGTTCTTGAGCCAGGCCACGATGTTGAGCGGCCCGGTCCACCACGGAAAAAACTTGATGCCGGCCATGGCAATGCGTGCGCCGGGGTTGGTTTGGCGCAGGATGGTGTGGACTGCGGCCGGTGTGCGGCA